>JBOGHY010000135.1:0-13792 GCA_050742375.1 Acidimicrobiales bacterium
AGAAGACGCGGGACTGCTTCTGCAGGGTTATCTCCCGGTCGTCGAGCGCCCGCGAGAGGCAGGCCGTGCGGAAGTCCTCGACGAGCTCCTTGCGACCGAAGCCGCGGTACGACTCTGCAGGCGCCGCCCCCGCCCCGGCCGGCGCCCTTGCCCGCTCGCTTTGTTCGGTCGATCTCGCCATGACGACTCCTTGCGAGCAGTGTGCTCGGGCCGCGTGCAACGCCGTGTTGCTGCGTTCGGCTTGCCTCGTCCAACCTTAGAGGGACCCCGACGGACGGCGGCGATCCCTCGCCGATCGGTTCGTAGACTGATGCGTCCGTCAGCTGCCGGGAGGAGCCATGCCGATCGCGACCCGCCTCACGGCGCTTCTGTCGATCGAGCACCCGGTGATGCTCGCCGGCATGGGCGGCGTCTCTTATGCCCCCCTCGTGGCGGCCGTCTCGGAGGCCGGCGGCTTCGGCTGCCTAGGGGCATCCACGATGGGCCCTGCCCGCATGGTGAAAGAGATCCGCCAGGTTCGCTCGATGACCGACCGGCCCTTTGGCGTCGACCTGCTGACCGCCATGCCCGAAGGGCTCGAGGCCCAGGTGCAGATGCTCATCGACGAGGGAGCCAAGGTCTTCGTAGCCGGCCTGGGAGTGCCCTCGACGGTGGTGGAGCTGTGCCACGAGGCAGGCCTCGTCGTCGCCAGCATGTGCGGCAAGGTGGACCACGCCAAAAGAGCGGTCGCCGCCGGCTGCGACCTCGTCGTAGCCCAGGGCACCGAGGCGGGCGGCCACACGGGCCAGGTTGCCACGATGCCGCTCGTGCCCCAGGTGGTGGACGCCGTCGGTGCCACCGTTCCCGTAGTCGCGGCCGGAGGGATCTTCGACGGCAGGGGCCTGGCGGCGGCGCTGTGCCTCGGCGCCGACGGCGTATGGGTGGGCACGCGCTTCATCGCCACCCCGGAGGCGAGAGCCGTCTCAGGCTACAAGGACGCCCTCATCGCCGGGCGGGAGGACGCCACCGTGATCAGCAGGGCGTACTCGGGAAAGACGATGCGGGTCGTGGCGAACAAGTACACCGCCTGGTTCGAGGCCAACCCCTCCGAGCTTGGCGCCTTCCCGTCCCAGCTGGCCCGCTCGATGGCCGAGGGCGCTTTCCACCTGGGCGGCGGCCCCGACGAAGACGGCATCGACCCGGCGCGCGAGTGCTACCCGGCCGGCCAGGGCATCGGCGCCATCGACGAGCTCGTGCCCGCCGGAGAGCTTGTCCGCCGCTTCGTCGAGGAGGCCGAGGCGGCGCTCGCAGGGGCGGGCACGACCCGGGCGAAGTCCTCCCGGCCGGGCTCGGCCCGGGCGAGATGAGCCCGGCCGGAGGCGTTCTCGACCCGGAGCGGACCCCGGTCGTGATCGGTGCCGGTCAGTGCGTCAGCAGGGACTTCTCCCTCGCACCGTTGGAGCTCGCCGCCGAAGCAGCCCGGATGGCCCTCTCGCCGAAGATGGGACTACGGCGGCGGATCGGGCGCGTCAGCGTCGTCGACATCCTTGGCGGTGGCGCCGGCCGGTCCCCGGCGAGTGATCTCGCCCGGTGCCTCGGCATTACGGGTGCCGCCTGTGAGACGACCACGATCGGGGGCTCGACCCCGCAGGCTCTCGTCGAGCGCGCCGCCAACGACATCGCCGCCGGTCGCCTCGAAGCCACCCTGGTCGCGGGCGCCGAGTCGCTCCGCTCGGGACGTCTTGGAACTGCGGCAACGGCCCGACCGACCGCCGGTCGACCGGGACCGGCGGACCCGGTAGTCGGCTCGACACGGGGCGATCTGCCCGCCGGCGAGCGCGCCGCCGGCCTCACGCTCCCGATCTTCGTCTACCCGCTCTTCGAGAGCGTCCTGGCGGCACGGGCCGGCCGCTCGCCGGACGAGCAGCGAGCCTTCGTCGGCGAGCTGCTGGCGCCCTTCTCGAAGGTGGCGAGCAACAGTCCGTACGCCTGGTTCCGCGAATCGCTGTCTGCCGACGACATCGCTGTCCCGCGCCCGGGCAACCGGCTCGTCGCCGAGCCCTACACGAAGAGGATGACCGCCTTTCTAGGAGGCGCCCACGGGGCCGCACTTCTGGTCACCTCGCTCGGGTTCGCCCGGAGGCATCGCCTCGCCGAGAGCCCGATGTTCGTCTGGGGGGCCGCCAGCGCCAGCGAGGTCGTCAGCCTCGCCGCCCGGCGCGATCTGGGCCGATGCGAGGCCCTCGAGATTGCCGCCTCCGCCGCTCTCGCGCAGGCGGGCACCGGTGTCGACGAGATGGGTCACCTCGACGTCTACTCCTGCTTCCCGAGCGCTGTTCAGATCGGCGCCTCGGCGCTCGGAGTCGGTGGCGGCGACCCCCGCGGCCTCACGCTCACGGGGGGCTTGCCGTACTTCGGTGGCCCGGGCAGCAACTACGTCACCCACTCGATCGCCACCCTCTTCGAGCGCCTTAGAGACCAAGGCGGCCACGGTGCCGACGCCTCAGGGCTCGTCACCGGGGTCAGCTGGTACCTCACGCGAAGCTCGGTCGGGATCTACGGCGCCGGCCCGCCGCCGTCGGGGAGCTACCGGCCGGCCGACAGCGCCGCCCTCGTACGCCTCCAGCGACGGATCGATGCCGACGCCCTCCAGACGCTCTCCTCGCCCGAACGCCCGGTCGAGGCGGTCGTCGAGGCGTCCACCGTCGTCTACGACCGCATGGGAACTGCCCGCTCGGCTCCGGTGGTCGCCACGCTTCCGGACGGCTCACGTGTTGCGGCGGCCGCCTCCGAAGGCGAAGCTGTCCAAGTGGCCGGCCGCTTCCTCCCAGGTCAGCGCGTCGTGATCTACCCGGCGGCGGCCGGGGTGCCGCCGGGATCGCCACCGACGTACCGTCTGGCCGGAGGCTCCTGAGCCGCCCGCCGGTCCAGCGGACCGCCGTCCGTCATCCGGGACGCCCGCCGCCGCCGGACACATCCATAAGGAGCAGCCGTCTCATGCCCGAGACCCGACAGCAGAGCGAATCCGTCGACCCCGTCGTCATGGAGCGCCGAGAGCACGTGGCGGTGGTCAGGCTGAACCGCGAGCACGCCCGCAACGCCATCGACGGGCCGACGACCGCCGCCCTCGATGAGATCTTCGACGAGCTAACCGGCGATCCCGAGATCTGGGCGGTGGTCCTCACCGGGACCGGAGATCGCGCCTTCTGCGCCGGCATGGACCTCAAGGCCTTCGCCTCGGGCGAGGCCGCCGGGATCATGTCGTCCCGCAACGGCTTCGGGGGCCTGGCCCAGCGGGACTTCCCGAAACCGCTCATCGCTGCGGTAAACGGCGCAGCCCTCGCCGGAGGTCTCGAGCTCGTGCTCTCCTGCGACCTCGTCGTCGCCGCAGAGCACGCCGTCTTCGGCATACCCGAGGTGAGGCGGGGCCTCGTCGCCGCCGCCGGCGGCCTCATTCGCCTGCCGCGCAGGGTCCCCTTCTCGGTCGCCGTCGAGCTGGCGCTCACCGGCGAGCCGATCGACGCCCAACGGGCCCTCGCCCTCGGCCTCGTCAACCGGGTCGTGAGAGGAGGCGATGTCCTCGGCGAGGCCGTCGGTCTGGCCGAGCGGATCTGCTCCAACGCCCCACTCGCCGTCCAGGTCTCGAAAAGGATCATGAAGGCGGCGCTCGACCTCTCCGAGGCAGATGCCTGGGACTACAACGCCAAGGAGATCGCTCCCGTCTTCTCGAGCGCCGATGCTCTCGAGGGAGCGAGAGCCTTTGCAGAGAAGCGCCCGCCCAACTGGCAGGGCGCCTGAACCATGCCGGAGCCTCCCGGCTTAGGACTAACCTGAAGCACAGCCTCAGAAAGGGGGCCAGGTGTTACTCGCTGAAATCATCGGACCGGATCTCATCATCATCATCGTCGTCGGGGTGATTGTCCTGCTCTTCGGCGGCAGCAAGCTGCCGAAGCTCGCCCGCGGCCTCGGCAGCGCCTCGCACGAGTTCAAGAAGGGCATCAACGAAGGAGATGCCGGAGCGGCCGCTGCTGAGCTGCCCCAGGGCCAGCCGGTGCCCCAGGCGCAGCCGGTGCCCCAGGCCCAGCCGGTGCCGCAGGCGCAGCCGGTGCCCCAGGCCCAGTCGTACCCGCAGCCCCAGGCCCAGCCGTACCCGCAGCCCCAGGCACCCCAGCCTGTCCCGCCCCAGGCCCAGCCTTACCCGCAGGCGCCGGGAGAGCCGGTGCCGGGACAGAGCACCTCCCAGTAGCCCCTCGAAGGCCCTCGGAGCGCCCTGTCGGCTCGCACGGTCTCGCCCGCGCCGGGCGCCTCGGCCGGTTAGGGTCGGCCGATGGCCGGCGTCCTCGAGCTTGCCGATCGGCTGTGGCGCGGCGAGGCGGACATCGCCGAACACCACCCACTGTTCTCGAACGCCGAGTTGGTCGAGGTGGCGGACGGAGTGGCTTTCGTTGCTTCCTTCGCACGGGTCTCGGCATTCGGCACCGAGGACGGCCTCGTCCTCGTGGACACCGGTCATTCCCTCGCCGCTGCCCGGATCCACTCCGAGCTGCGTAGGTGGTCGCGCCTGCGCCTCGACACGGCGATCTTCTCCCACGGGCACGTCGACCACGTCTTCGGCGTGGGAGTCTTCGAGGAGGAGGCCGCCGCCAATTCGTGGGCGCCGCCCACGGTCGTCGCCCACGAGGCCGTCCCGGCGCGCTTCGACCGCTACCGCCTGACTGCGGGCTACAACGCCCACGTCAACCGCAGGCAATTCCAGCTGGAGGACATGGCCTGGCCCACCGAGTACCGCTATCCCGACCGGACCTACCGCGACGAGGAGCGCTTCGAGGTCGGCGGCACCGGCTTCGAGCTTCATCATGCCCGGGGCGAGACCGACGACCACACCTGGACCTACGTTCCCTCCGCAAAGGTGCTGTGCTGCGGCGACCTTTTCATCTGGGCTTCGCCGAACGCCGGCAACCCCCAGAAGGTCCAGCGCTACCCGCGCGAGTGGGCAGCCGCCCTCCGCCAGATGGCCGACCTCGGCGCCGAGATCCTGCTTCCTGGCCACGGCTTCCCAGTCGTCGGCGCCGACCGGGTGGGCCAGGCGCTCTCGGAGACGGCCGAGCTCCTCGAGTCCCTCGTCGACCAGACCCTGTCGATGATGAACGCCGGCGCCCGCCTCGACGAGATTCTCCACGGCGTCGAGATGCCGGTCCGGCTGCTCGAGCGGCCCTACCTGCGCCCCGTGTACGACGATCCCGAGTTCATCCTGCGCAACATCTGGCGCGAGTACGGCGGCTGGTACGACGGCAACCCCGCCCGCCTGAAGCCGGCACCGGATGCGGCGGTGGCTGTCGAGCTCGCCGCCCTGGCCGGAGGACCTTCGGTGCTCGCCGCTCGGGCGCTCGAGCTCGTCCGGAGCAGCGACGTCGAAGGCGCCGGGGGCGGCGAGGGCCTTCGTCTTGCCGGCCATCTCGCCGAGATGGCCGCCCTGGCGGCGGTCGAGGACGTAGCCGTCCAAGAGGTTCGGGCCGAGGTCTACGAGGCGCGCTCGCAGGCAGAGAGCTCGCTCATGGCCAAGGGCATCTTCTCCTCCGCGGCCAAGGAGTCGAGACGGGCCGCCGGTGCGCTCGGTGCGGGCAGACCGGGCCGGGCGAGCGCCCCGTGAGCTGACGGGTCGAGGCAACGCCCCGCCCGCGGGCCTGACGGCAGGCATCACAGCGGGCGGCGCCTCTGTGCGGCCGGGCTAGGGTCGGTCGAGAAGACCCGCTCAGGGCCGGCCAGACCCGCTCAGGCGGGCCCGGTCGACTGGGATCGTCAGCCAGATGCGCAACAGGCCGCCGACGAGTGTCGGCGCCAAAGGAGGAATGAGATACATGAGCACCGTGGAGCAGGGCGCTCCGTCTTTTGACTGGGCAGGCGTGGTCGACTACACGGCCCGCTACGCCAACGAGCCGCCCAAGACCCAGTACCAGCTCCCCGGGGTGACCGAGGAGCTGCACAACGTCCCTTGCGCGGGAGGGTCGGACCATGAGGGCGTGCCGGTCGCGGTAGTGCCCCTGTGGCACTCGATGGTAACTGCACGCTTGACGGTCCCAGACTCGGACGCCGCCGCCCTCAAGCATGCCAAGAGCCGCCTCGAGATCGCGCTCTCAAAGGTCGAGGAGATCTACCCGCTGTCTCCTGCAGGCATCCTGACCCAGGTCGCCTGGGGACTGTCGTACTTCACCCGCTTCCTGCCCGAGACGGTGCTCAACGATCACTTCCCGAAGTCCACCCGCGCCGGGAGCGAGGGGCAGCTGGCGCTCGTCGACGCGGTCAAGTTTCCCCGCGACCCCGACGACGTCGTGATCGAGCACAACGACGTCTGCTTCCACTTCAAGAGCGACTTCCGGGGCCACGTCGAAGAGGTGATGAAGGCGCTCTTCCAGCGGGGAGAGTCGTCGCTCAACGGCGTGCCCGGGTCCGAGGTCTACGTCGGAGACCTTTTCGAGATCACCTCGGTCCGCCGCGGCTTCGCCGGCCACGGCATGCCCCGGCGCATCGGGACGGAGCTCGGTATCACCGGGGCTGACAAGATCCCCCCGGGCGCGATGCTCTTCATGGGGTTCACCTCGAGCCACGTCCACGGTCTGGCGGCCGGCGACCTCGCCAGCTACGAGACCATCCCCGGCTGGACCGACGCCACCCCGGAGTCCTACATGGCGGGCGGATCGAACATGCACGTCTCCCACATCGCCATCGAGCTCGACCGCTGGTACGCACTCGACCATCCTGAGCGCCTGCACCGCATGTTCCACCCGAGGCGAGACGAGAGCGAGGAGATCCTCTCGCCGGACCAGTGCCCGGCCACCTCGACGTTCAAGGCGGTGCGGGACGAAGACGTCGAGCGGTTCGGACTCGTGGGCCACAACGAGCAGATGCAGTTCCTGTCGCGAGTCGAGCAGGACACGACCACGGCCTACGGCCAGGTGATCCCCAAGGGCACCGTCTACTTTCTCCGCCAAGACTTCGACACGGTCGAGAACCCGTTCGGGCTCTCGCTCGAGGGGCCCGGGGCGGCGGCGCCCCGCGCCGGCGTCCACTTCATCGGCATGGGCCCCTCGGCACAGCACTTCCAGCTCATGCGCACCGAGATGGACAGCCCAGACCTCGCCGAGGCCCACAACCTCGCCGACGAGAACGTGGGCTTCACGGACTTCCTCGTCAATACCCACCGCCAGAACTTCTGCCTCCCGCCGCGGGCGCACCGCTGCCTGCCGATGGCAGAGCTTTTGTAGGCGATCGGTCAGCCGCCAGAGCTCTTCGAGACCTGTTTGGATCGCCCCGCAGGACCATGGCTAGTCTCGCCTCCATGCCCCGAAGCCGCCTCGTCTCCGTGCCACGTGCGGCGCGGCGGGTCGCCATCGCCACCACGTGCGTCGCGGCGGCGGTCGTGCTGGCTGGGTGCAACGAGGAGCCGACCTGGGGCGCCACGAAGGGCGTCACCAAGCAGGCCCACGATGAATTCAAGCTCTGGTACGGCATGGCGATCGCCGGCATCGCCGTGGCGGCGATCGTGTGGGCGCTCATCTTCTGGGCGATCCTCCGCTACCGCAGGCGCGACGACAGGATCCCCAAGCAGTTCCAGGACCATCGCGTCCTCGAGCTCATCTACACGATCGTGCCCGTCATAATGGTCGTGATCATCTTCATCTTCACCGTCTCGGTCGAGAATTTCATGGATGCCAACCCTGCCAAGCCTGCCGTCCGCATCGACGTGACGGCCTACCAATGGGGCTGGAGGTTCGCCTACGACCGTACGGGCGGCGTCGTCGTCCAGAGCGCCAACAACGGGCACCCGACGACCCTGCCGCGCAGTTACTTCGCCAAGCAGTACCCCACCCTCACGCTGCCCGAGGGTCAGACCAGCCGCATCTACCTGCGCTCGAACGACGTCGTGCACGGCTTCTACGTCCACGCCTTCAACTTCAGTCGCTACGCCCTGCCCGGGTGGCTCAACATCTTCTCGTTCACCCCGACGCGGACAGGATGGTTCCCCGGTCAGTGCACTCAGTACTGTGGCCTGTATCACTCCGAGATGCTGTTCAACGTCCACATCGTGACCCCGGCTGAGTTCCGCACCTGGCTCGCCCACAAGGAAAGCCAGCTCCACAGCCCAGGGGCGGTAACGACGGCCGAGACGAGCTCCAGCACGGGCACGGGCGGCTCGCCATGACCCTTGCCCTAGAGCACCTCGAGGTCCACCAGCCGGCGCACGAGCAAGGCCCGAGCGGCTTTCTCAAGTGGATCACCTCGACCGACCACAAGGTGATCGGCAAGAGCTACACGATCACGTCGTTCGCCTTCTTCTGCTGCGCCGGCCTCATGGCGATGATGATGCGGACCCAGCTCGCCTCGCCGGACAACACCTTTGTGAGCCAGCACCTCTACAACGAGCTGTTCACGATGCACGGCAGCTTGATGCTCTACCTCTTCGCCGGGCCGTTCGCCTTCGGCGGGCTCGCCAATTACATCGTCCCGCTGCAGGTGGGCGCCCCCGACATGGCCTTCCCCCGCCTGAACGCCCTCTCGTACTGGCTCTACGCGACGGGCGGGATCATCATGCTGGCAGGCTTCCTCACCACAAGTGGCGCCGCCGACTTCGGCTGGGTCTCCTATGCGCCCCTGTCCAACTCGATCAACACTCCCGGCGCAGGTCCCAACATGTGGATCGTCGCGCTCATACTCACGGGCTTCTCGGCCATCTTCACCGGAGTCAACATCTGCGCCACCGTCTTCTACTTACGCGCCCCCGGACTGACGATGTTCCGCATGCCGATCTTCACCTGGAACATGCTCGTGACGGCGATCCTCATCCTGATCGCCTTCCCGGTGCTCACCTCGGCCCTCGTGATGCTCTGGTGCGATCGCAACATCGGGAGCCACATCTTCTCGGTCGCCGGCCACGGCGTGCCGGTGCTGTGGCAGAACCTCTTCTGGTTCTTCGGGCATCCGGAGGTCTACATACTCGCCCTTCCCTACTTCGGGATGGTGACCGATGTCCTCGCGACCTTCGCGCGCAAGCCCGTCTTCGGCTACCGCGGGATGGTCTTTGCCACGCTCACGATCGCGGCACTCTCCACGAGCGTGTGGGCGCACCACATGTTCACCACCGGGACGGTGCTGCTGCCCTTCTTCAGCCTGATGTCCTACGCCATCGCCATACCGACGGGCATCAAGTTCTTCAACTGGATCGGGACGATGTGGCGCGGCTCGCTCGACATGAAGACGCCGATGCTCTTCGCCGTCGGCTTCCTCATAGTTTTCCTCTTCGGAGGCGTCACCGGAGTCATACTCGCTTCACCGCCGCTCGACTTCGCCACCCACGACACCTACTTCGTCGTCGCCCACTTCCACGAGGTGCTGTTCGGCTCGGCGGTCTTCGGCGGCTTCTCCGGGCTCTACTACTGGTTCCCGAAGTTCACCGGCCGGATGCTGCGCGAGAGCTGGGGCAAGGCCAGCTTCTGGTTCATGTTCGTCGGCTTCTGGGTGACCTTCCTGCCCCAGTACTGGCTGGGGTTGAACGGAATGCCGCGGCGCATCCCCGAGTACACGGCCACCCACGGCTGGACCATCCTCAACCAGATATCGACGGCGGGCGCCTACATGCTCTTCGTGGCCGTCTTCTGCATGCTCGTGAACTTCCTCCTGTCCTGGCTGCGCCCGGTGCCTGCCGGCGACAACCCCTGGGACGCCCAGACCCTCGAGTGGGCGACATCGTCACCTCCGCCGCACCACAACTTCTACTGGATCCCCCCCATCCGCTCCGAGCGGCCGCTCTGGGACCACAACCACCCCGACCACCTCGCCATCGAGACCGCCCACGCCGTGCCACGGCGTCAGCCGGCACTCGTCGGTGCCCGCAGCGCCTTTGGCAACGGTCCGACAAGCGGCCTCGCCTCGCCGGATGGGGAAGCGTCCGCCAACGGATCGGCCAACGGCTCCGGCAACGGCTCAGGGCCGGGGCACGCCGACGGGGCGTCGCCCCACGGGGATGGTGAACGCCCGTGAAGGTGGAAGCCTTCGTCATGCTCTTCGTGGCCATCTTCTTCGGGATCGTCTGCGGGGTGTACTGGTTCACGAGCTATGAGACGAGCGGCACGCTCATGCTGCTCGGCACCTGCCTTCTCGGCGCCTTGCCCGGGTGCTACTACCTCTGGTGGTCGAGGCGCATGCAGCCCCGCGCTCAGGACGACCCGAACGCCAGCCGCGACGACGGCGCAGGCGTGGTCGGTGCCTTTCCCTCCTCCAGCATCTGGCCCTTCATCCTCGGCATCGGAGCCGCCTCGGTCGCCCTGTCGCTCGTCTTCGGCTTCTGGTCGGCGATCTTCGGCTTCGTCCTCGCCATCGCCACCATCATCGGCGTGATCCGAGAGAGCCGCCGGGGCGGTCTCGTCTGAGCATCGGGGCTTCGCTTCGCAAAAGGGGGCCTGGGCCCTGGGCAGCAGGGAGAGCCTGGGCATCCGTCGTCACCGGCACAGTAGGCAGGGCCTGGGCATCCAGCCGCCCGAAGCTCGACCTCGCGGCGACCCGGCTGAGCACAACGGGCAGCACGATCCACACGGCGAGCGCCACAAGCGTGACGGCGAGGGCCCCGAGCGGAGGCCCCCACGGCCCATGCAGGTAGTCAAACGGGCCGGAGAGCCCGACGGCGTTGCGGCGAAGAGCTCCGGTCAGGGCGAAGAACTGGGCGAGAGCAGCGCCGAAGAGCACCACGGCGACGAACCGGGACGGCTTGGCACCGCCTGAGCTCACCCGGCTCGACGCGCCCAGCAGGGCCGCACCCACCAAAGGCACCCCCACGGCGAAGGGCAGGCTGTCCCTGCCCTGCCAGACGAACCCGGAGTGGCGGGCCTGGGACGACGAGATCAGGACCGGCACCACGACAGTGGCGGCGACGACGCCGAGCCAAACTGCGAGCTGCTGCCTCCGCACGAGCAGGATCGCGGCGCCGGCGACGGCTACGAGGCCCAGGCACCAGATGACGTAGGTCGCGAGCGGGGCGGGAACGTCGAGCCAGCCGAACCGCCCGATCATCTCTGTGAAGAACTGGGGCGTCCGGCCGAGCACATCCGCGAGGATCCCGAGCTCAGAGCTGCCGGCGGCGGGACCGACCGGGCTCGCCTGGACGTCGAGGGTGTGCTGGGTGACGATCCAGGCAAACGCTGCCACGGTGCAGACCAGGACGGCCACCGCGCCAACGCGCACCTTCGCCAGGCGGAGAAGCGCTATCACGCGGCCCGGCGCGAGGCAGAAGACTGTGACCCCGATCATCGCCAGCCACAGCGGCGAAAGCCCCCTCGTCAGGACCATCACGCATGCCGAACCGGTCGCTGAGAGAAGGAGGGGCAGGGGTGGGGCGCCGTCTCTCTTCTTTCCGCCGTGCTCGAGCGCGAGGATGAGGAGGGAGCACCAGCAGCAGATGGCGCTGCTGACCTCGAGCGAACTCGGGTTGACGGCACCGCCGAGGAAGAACAGAGTCGGCGTCGCCGCGAGGCCAAGTCCGGCGAGCAGCATGCGGGAGCGCGACCACACGAGGATCACCGTCGCCGCCAGGGCGAGAAAGCCGGCGCTAAGAAGGGCGCTCACGAGCCGCATCATGTAAACGCCGCCCGCCGAGCTCGTCGCCAGGCTCGGCAGCCCGACGACGGCGTAGTAGAGCGGGGGATAGCGGCCGTCGTAGATGAGCACCCTGGTCGGAGTTACGCCCCCCGAGAGGTTGGGTGCGCACGAGGCGGGCACGTCTGGACGGAAGGCGAAGCAGCCCGGGACGGTACCGGCTCGCGCGTAGAGGCGAGGCACGGTCACGACGGTCTCGGCGCTGCCCGGCCCTGCGACCGGAGTGCCGCGCAGCTCCCCCCGCACGAGGGCGGCCGCCTTGATCACCTGCACCGGCTCGTCGGGCGCACCAAAGAGCGGGGTCGCCCAGCTCCATACTGCGAAGGCGACGAAAAACAGGCCGAGCAGGAGGGCGAAGATCCGAAGCGGTCGCTCTCGCCTTTGCCCACCCCACTGGTTAGACAGCGCTCCGGCGGGCGGGCCCCCGGCATCTCGCCCCATGTCCCTCTCGCTCACCGTGCTCTCGCGGTCACGCCCGTGCGCTGCTCTCGACGCGCCATCCTCCCATATCGGGCGCGGCGTCTCCCGAGGCTACTGCTCGGCCTCTCGACCACCAGACCCGCCGCGACGGGACCTTCGGTCACCCCCGCCATCTGGGTCACGGTCGACGAACGGAGCTTTGGCGCCGCCGGCGCGAGCCTGCGCCCGGGCGTAGGCACGCTCGCGCAGCGTCATGCCGTCGGCGTCACGCCGGCGAGAGAGCTGCACGGCAAAGCGGATCACGAAGACCACGAGGACGAGCAAGAGTGCCGCGAATATGGCGAAGGTGACGTCAAAGGCCATGGCTCTCGACCGTCAGTCTCACCGGGTGTCGGCCCGCTCGGGCGTGGGGATGGCGGCGGACGAACCAGCCCTTGCCCGCAGCAGGCCCTCTTGGACCATGCTCACGACGAGATCGCCCGCCCGTGAGAACAAAAGGCCCCTCGCGATCCCCCGCGCCCCGCCCGCCGCTGGGGACTCCTCGTCGAGAAGCATCCACTCGTCGGCGCGAAAGGGTCGGTGGAACCACATGCAGTGATCGAGGCTCGCCCCCATGAAAGCGGCGTCGTTCCAGCGGATGCGGTGAGGGCTCAGGATCGACTCGTAAAGGGTCATGTCGGAGGCGTAGGTGACGACGGCGGCGTGGAGCAGGGGGTCGTCGCCGAGCTCCCCGTCGGCCCTCAGCCACAGTCGCTGGGACGGCTCGCCACCGTCGGCCGTCACCCATGGAACACGGCCGACGAAGCGCTGGTCGATCGGGCGCGGCCGGTCGAGGAACCAGGGGTCGAGCTGGTCGCGGTAGGACTCGAGACGCTCGGCGAGGGTAGGCAGGGCTTCGGGAGCAGGAGCTTCGGGCATCTCGACCTGGTGGCTCAGGCCTTTCTCGTCCACGTGGAACGAGCACTGAAGGTTGAAGATCGCCCGGCCGTGCTGGACGGCCACCACCCGCCGCGTCGTGAAAGAGCGACCGTCGCGTATCCGGTCCACCTCGTAGAGGATCGGGGTGCGCGGATCGCCCGGCCGGAGGAAATAGCTGTGAAGGGAGTGCACCCTCCCCTTCGACACCGTCCGGCCTGCCGCAACAAGCGCCTGACCGGCCACTTGGCCGCCGAAGACGCGCTGGCGGTCCTCGTCGATGTTGGCGCCGCGGAAGATGTTCACCTCGATGGGCTCGAGATCGAGGAGCCCCACCAGGTCGTCAAGGGCGCGCGTCACCTCCGGAACGTTAGACTTCCGCGATGCCCTCGCTGATACGTCGCGCCCGCGCGTTCCGCCGCTCGGAGCATTTCAAGCGGCTCCTCAAGTACGCCTCGGTCTCGGTGATCGCGACCGTCATCACCCAGAGCGTGCTCTTTCTCACCTATCACGTCTTCTCGCTGGCGTCGGCCATGGAGTGCAACGTGCTCGCCACGGCCGTGTCCGCGGTCCCCGCCTACTACCTGAACCGAACCTGGACGTGGCGCAAGGGCGGCAAGTCGCACATCTGGAGAGAGGTCGCCCCGTTCTGGCTCGTCGCGTTCACCGGGCTCGTCCTGTCGACCATCGCCGTCGGCATCGCCGCCCACAACGCCGATCACCTCTCGCACTCGCGTGACGTCCGCGCGCTCGTGGTGCAGCTCGCCAACCTGGCGACCTACGCCTGCATCTGGGTGGGCCGCTACTTCGTGTTCAACAAGTACCTCTTCGGCAC
>JBOGHY010000136.1:0-8379 GCA_050742375.1 Acidimicrobiales bacterium
AGGCGAAGGCCTCCGAGACCTTCATGCCATGAAGCGGCCCGTAGCTGCCGAGATAGACGGTGTCGGCGGAGGACGGGATGAAGTAGAGCGTCAGGAAGATCCCCGTGGCGACGAGGATCACGAAGGAGTAAAGGGCGATCTCACCGAGCATGAACGACCAGTGATCGGGGAAGATCTTGTTGAGCATCCCCCTGGTGCCGCCCGAGATGTCGAGGCGGTCGTCCAACCAGCGGTAGGCGGCGTCAATCATTGCCGCGCTCCCAAAAGCCCGGGCCCACCGGCTCGTCGTATCCAGCCTGTGCTCTTAGAAAGCCCCTCGGGTCGACCGACAAGGGCAGCTGGGGCAGCGGGCGAGGCGCCGGCCCGAAGACGGGGATCGCCGGCTCGCCTTGGCCGATGTCGAAGACGGACTGATGGCACGGGCAGAGCAGTTGCGAGGTCGCCTGCTCGAAGAGGGAGACCGGGCAGCCGGCGTGCGTGCACACCTTCGAGAAGGCCACGTAGCCGTCGGGGCCCCAGCTCTCCCGACCGGGGGCCGTCACGATCGATCCGGACGACTGCAGCCGGATGAGGAGGGTCTGGCTCATCGCCACGTCCTTGCCGGCGCCGCCCTTGTCGGGGAAGACCGTGAGGATCCCCCCCTTGTCGAGGTCGTCCACGTGGACGGCGGAGCCGTCTACCCTCGTCACGTACGATCCGCGGCGCCACGCCGTGTTGTAGAAGAGCTTCTTCGGCAGTGGTCCGAGCGAGCGCAGAAGCGGGAAGACCGCAACTATCCCGAAGACTGCCGAGGCTGCGCCGACCAGCTTGACGAGAAAGCCCCTCCGTTCGATGGCGACCTTGCCTCGGGCGGCGAAGTCGGCGATGAACTCCTCCCGCTCCTCCTCGGTAGGCCCGAGCCGGTGCCGCGGCTCTTGGAAGGGCCCTCTGGGCATGAGGTACTTGCCCCACGCGACCATGCCGGCCCCGAGCCCGGCGAAGCCGACCCCGAGCGTGACCCCGAGCCAGAAGTTGTCGAAGTTCTCCGTGTAGGCCGCTCCGAAGCCGGCAAAGGCGACGAGGGCCACGAAGAAGCAGGCGGCTACCGCCTTGCCCATCATGTCGGGATCGCTCGCCGCCACCTGGAACTGCGGCAGCGTCCTCGGGTCGAGGCTCGTTCCGAGAGCGGCCGATGCGGGCTCGGTGGAGGCGCTCTCGGTGGTCCGAGGCTGGTCAGGCATGCGCACCCCCGAGATCCGTCCCGTGGCCGCTTCCGTCGCCGTGACCTCCGTCGCCGTCGTCGGACTGCTCGTCGTCGTGTTCGGTGCGGTCACCGACCCAGAAGGCCGCCAGCATGCACACGCCGACACCGGCAAAGAGCCCCACGAAGCCCTCCGCCACCGGTCCGACGCCGCCCAGGCCGAGGCCGCCCGGCGAGACGGGGTGCTCGATCGTGCTCGTGACGTACTTGATGATGTCGGTCAGCTGAGCCGGGGAGATGTTCCCCGGGCCGAAGTGCGGCATCTGACTCGGGCCGGAGCGGACAGCTTCGTAGATCTCGCGGGCGGTGACTCCGTGCAGCGGCGGCGCGTGATAGCCGGCTGTGAGGGCGTCCCCGGCACCGGTGATGGTGTGGCAGGGGGCGCAGTTGAGTGAGTAGAGCGTGAAGCCGTTCTCGACGCTCGACTTGGAGAGATCCAGCTGTGCCGCCGTCGGGATCTCGAGGCCGCCCGGTGCCAGCGAGGAGACGAAGGCGGCGATGTCGAGGATCTGACGGCGGTCGAAGCGCGGCGGCTTGTTCTCCGGCTGGGCGGTCGGCTCGGCAAGCGGCATCCAGCCCGTCGAGAGCCACAGGTCGACGACCCCGGCGCCGCGGCCGCGCAGGTTGGGGGCGACGGCCGACCCGCCGGCGTTGGCGCTGTGGCATGAGGAGCAGTTCGCCTCGTAGAGGATCCTGCCGCGGGCGAGCTGGGCCGGGCTGGCGACGGCCGAGCCGGCGTCGGCAAGGCTGATGCCCGGGTTCGCCATGAGGCTGGACGAGGCGGCCACGTGGTGGCGCCCGATCGCGAAGGTGCCGAGCACCCCGGCGAGCGCGAGGGCTGCCAGCGGGACGAGGATACGGGCTGCAGAGCGGCGTCTCATGGGCGCGGTCGACCTAGGAGAGGAGGAACAGGGCGCTGAAGAGCCCGATCCAGATGATATCGACGAAGTGCCAGTAATAGCTGACAGCCTGGAAGACCGCCGTCTCTCCCGGGTCGCCCTTCTTGCCGGCGAGGCGCCCGAGGAGGGCGAGCATGGCGACGAGGCCGAGAAGCACGTGCAGGCCGTGCAGGCCGCTCATTATGTAGAAGAGGGACCAGTAGGCGTTCGTGTGGGGACGCCCGGGGACGGTCTTCCACTCGTAGCCCTGGTTGGCGAGGAAGGCGGCCCCGAGCAGGAAGCTCGTCACGATCCAGGCTCGCGCCTTGCGGAACTGCCCCTTCTCTTGTGCCCAGACGCCGAGCTGCATGGTCGGGCTCGACACGAGCAGCACGAAGGTGAAGACGCCCGCCTGGATCGTGTCGAGCTTCGTGCCGGGGAGCGGCCAGTGGGGAGCCGACGCCCGGATGGTGAAGAAGGCGGCGAAGAGCCCCGAGAAGAACATGAACTCCGAGCCCAGCCATATCACCACGCCGACGGCGAGCAGCTGTGGTCGCTCGGCTACATGCCCTGCGGAGGGACGCGGGGCGACGGCTGCGGCGGCGTCGGCCATACCCACTTTTAATACTCCACGCGGCCCGTCGCGGGCCAACCGCCCCCGGTACGAAAGGCGCCCGCGGGTAGCGTCGTCGCGCGTGGAGCCAGAGGAGGAGCTGCTGCTGCGAGCCTGCCGCCGCCAGCCTGTCGCCCGCACGCCGGTGTGGTTCATGCGCCAGGCCGGACGTTCCCTGCCCGAGTACCACCGTGCACGCGCCGGCCGCAGCCTGCTCGAGGCCGTCGCCGAGCCGCAGCTCGCCGCCGAGCTCACGGTCCAGCCGGTTCGCCGCTATGGGGTCGACGCCGCAATCCTGTTCTCCGACATCGTCGTGCCGCTCGTAGCCGTAGGCGTACCCTTCGAGATCGTTCCCGGGCGAGGGCCCGTTCTGGAGCGGCCCTTTTCGGGCCAGGACGATCTCCGCCGCCTGCGTGCCCTCGAGCCGGCCTCCGATCTCGGGCATGTGATCGAGACGGTGGCGCTCGTCGTGAACGAGCTGGACGTGCCGCTCATCGGCTTTGCCGGGGCACCCGTCACCCTGGCGAGCTACCTGATCGAAGGCGGACCGTCGCGGAGCTTCGGTCGGACCAAGGCGCTCATGCACCGCGAGCCCCGAGTGTTCGACGAGCTGTCGGAGCTGCTCGCCTCGATCTCACTCGCCTCGCTACGGGCCCAGGCGCAGGCAGGCGCGAAGGCTCTCCAGCTCTTCGACAGCTGGGTGGGAGTGCTGTCGGAACGGGAGTACGAGCGCTTCGCGCTGCCCTGGACCCGGTTGATCATGGCGGGCCTCGATGATCTGGGCGTTCCCCGCATCCTCTTCGGTGTAGGCGCCGGCGAGCTGCTCTCGTCGATGGCCACCTCGGGGGCCGACGTGATAGGAGTCGACTGGCGGGTTCCCCTGTCCGAGGCCTCGAGGCGGGTCGGCGGTGCCCTGGCGCTGCAGGGGAACCTCGATCCTGCCCTCTGTCTCGCCGGCGCCGAGGTGGCGGCAAGGGCGGTCGAGGAGGTGATGTGCGAGGCGGCCGGTCTGCCCGGCCACGTGTTCAACCTCGGCCACGGGGTCCTGCCCGAGACCGACCCCGGAGTGCTCGCCCACGTCGTCGATCTGGTGCACGCGGGCCGCCCGCCGATGCCGACGGGGCCGCTCGGGTGACCCGGTCCGCGGCCGGAGGGAGCCGGGACGACGACGCCGGCGCGCCGCCGGTCGGCGTCCTCGTGATGGCCTACGGCACTCCGGCGCGCTTCGAGGACGTCGAGGAGTTCTACCTCGACGTCCGCCGGGGCCGCCCCCCGACGCCCGAGCAGCTCGAGGAGCTGCGGCGCCGCTACGCAGCCGTCGGTGGCATCTCCGAGCTCTCGGCGCGCACCGCCGAGCAGGTCGCGGGGGTACAGGCCGCTCTCGACCGGACCAGCCCGGGAATGTTCGCCTGTCGTTACGGGGCCAAGCACGCCCGCCCGAAGATCGAAGACGCCGTCGACGCCTTTGCGGCCACCGGCGTGCGGCGGGTCGTGGGCATCGTCCTGGCGCCGCACTACTCCTCGGCGAGCATCGGCGAGTACGTCGAGCGCGCCTCCTCACGTGCAGCCGCCCGCCAGATGGAGGCCCGCTTCATCGAGGACTGGCACGACGACCCCGCTCTCGTCGAGCTGCTGGCCGAACGCGTCAGGCGCTCGATCTCGGAGCTGCAGTCGGCGGGCGCTCCCGGTGACATCGAGCTGCTGGTCACGGCACACAGCCTCCCGATGAGGGTCATCGACTCGGGTGACGGGTACGACCGCCGGCTCGCCGAGACCGCCGAGCTCGTAGCCGCGGCCGTGCCGGCGTCTCGCTACCGGGTCTGCTGGCAGAGCGCCGGCCGGACGCCTGAGCCGTGGGTCGGGCCCGACGTTCTCGACGTGCTTCGCGCCATCGCCGCCGAGCGCACCGTCGAGCCGCCCGGCGCCGTCGGCAGCGTCGTGATCTGCCCGGCAGGCTTCACGTCGGATCACCTCGAGGTCAACTACGACCTCGACATCGAGGCGCGATCGCTCGCCGCCGAGCTCGGCCTCGGCTTTGCGAGGACGGCCTCCCTCAACGCCGACGAGCGGCTTTGCAGCGCTCTCGGGCGCCTCATCGAGGCGACCGCCCGGTCATGAGCAGGCTCTTCGCCGTGATCGGTGGGGGTGTGAGCGGGATGGCGGCGGCCCGCCTGCTCGCCGGCGCGAAGAGGCTCTCCGCCGGGCCCCCTCCCGGGGCGCCGGACCCTTCCGGGGCGCCACACCCTTCCGGGGCGCCCCAGTCGCGTCGGGTGGTGCTCTTCGAGGCGGAGAGCCGCCTTGGCGGGAAGGTTCTGACCGGCGACGCCGGCGAGGCTGCTGTGGACCTGGGCCCCGACCAGTTCCTCCGCCGCGACCCGGCGGCCCTGCGGTGGTGCGCCGAGCTCGGTCTGTCCGACCTGCTGGTCGAGCCGGCGGTCCGCCGCGCCGGCGTCTTCTCGTACGGCGCCGCCCGGCCACTGCCGGGGGGCCTCGTCCTCGGCATACCGCTCCGTCCCTCGGAGGCGGTCGCCGGCGGCGCCGTCTCCGCCGCCGGGTGCTGGCGCGGGGAGCTCGACCGACTCCTGCCCGGCCGGCCGCTCACCGCCTGCGACCTCGGCCTGGAAGGCGGTGCGCAAGAAAACGGCGGAGCCGACGAGGAACGCTCGGCCGGAGCCATCCTCCGGGCGCGCCTCGGCGACGAGCTCGTCGACCGCCTCGCCGATCCTCTTCTGGGCGGCATAAATGCCGGTCGTCTCGACATGCTGTCGCTCGGAACGATCGCTCCCGGGGTCGCCGCCGCCCTCGTCGGTCACCACGACCTGCTCGAACCGCTCTCGGCGACCTACGCGCCAACCCCGGCGTCCGCCTCTCCCTTCTACGGCGTCGCCGGTGGGCTCGGAGCAATGATCGAGCGAGGAACCGAGGAGCTTTCGAGGCTCGGAGTGCTGGCCCGGAGGTCGACGGCGGTGAGGTCGCTCGAGCGGCGAGACGCCGGCTTCGGCCTCGAGCTGTCGAACGGCGAGCTCGTGGAGGTCGACGGCGTCGTGCTCGCCCTGCCGCCGCGCCCTGCCGCCGCGCTGCTCGGCGGCCTCTCCGCCGCGGCCGGCCGGCTGCTCGGATCGATCGCTTCGGCAAGTGTGGCAGTCGTGACCTTCGGTTTCACCAAAGGGGGCGGTGGTCAGCTGCCGGACCTGCCTGCCGGTTGGAGCGGAATAGTTGTCCCGGCGGTGGAAGGGCTGCTCACTACGGCGCTCACCTTCCTCTCTGCGAAGTGGCCCTGGACAGCGCGCGGCTCGCCACTTGTCTTCATCCGCGCCTCGTGCGGGCGCTTCGGCGACGGTCGCCACGAGCTGCTCGACGACACCGACCTTGTCGCGGCCCTCGGCCGCGAGTTGGCCGCTCTCACGGGCATCACGTCGGCGCCGGCGGTCTGCCACGTCCGGCGCTGGCCCGAGTCCTTCCCGCAGTTCGCCCCCGGGCACCGCCGGCGGATCGGCCGCCTCGAGGAGGAGCTCACGGCGCATCCCGGGATCGCCGTCGCCGGAGCCCTCCTTGGTGGCATCGGCATTCCGGCCTGCCTGTCGAGCGGCGAGCGGGCGGCCGCCGCGGTCATGAGCGCTGTGGGGAGCTGATGAGCGGCCTCGTCCGGCCGCTCCTTCTCGCCGTCGCCGGGGGGGCGCTCGTCGGGCTCTCGCTGCCACCGTTCTCGCTATGGCCCCTCGGGGTCATCGGCGCCGCCGCCGTCTTCGCAGCGCTCGCCGGCCAGATATGGGGCCGCCGCCTGCTGATCGGGTTCGCTTTCGGCATCGCGCAGTTCTGCGTGGGCCTCACATGGGCGCTGCAGTTCGACGTGGGCGGCTACGTTGCGCTCTGCATCGTGGAGGCCGCCTTCTTCGCGGCTGCGGCCCTCCTCGTGCCTGGCGGAGCGGGCCGGCTGCCTGCCGCCGCAGGCGTCTTCCTCGTCGCCGAATGGGCCCGGGAGAGCTGGCCCTTCGGCGGCCTGCCGCTCGGGGGCATCGCCCTCGGCCAGCTCGGAGGCCCCTTCGCCGGGACCGCCCGCCTCGGCGGTTCCTTCCTAGTGGCGGGCACCACCTTCCTCGCCGGGGCCGTGGTTGCCGGTGCCGTTCTCGGGCTCGTGGTCGGCAACCGGGCCGCTTCGCCGCTGTCGTGGCGCACAGGGTCCGCATCGCGAGCGCCGATTGTCCGTTCGCCGCCCCGCCAGCTCGCCAGCGCCGCCCTGGGGGCTTTGGTCGTCGTCGCCGTGTCGGCCTGGGGCGTCTTCGCCCCGGGCGGAGGGAGCACCTCCCCGAGTTACCTGAGCGTGGCGATCGTCCAGGGCGGCGGGCTTCGCGGCCTCGACCAGCTCGAGGTCCCGAGCAGCGACGTGCTCGAGGCGGCGGTGCGGGAGACCGCCCGCCTCGAGCGACATGTCGACCTCATCGTCTGGCCCGAAGACGTCGTGGCTACGCCGGGGCCCTTCTTCGGCTCGGCCGACGCCCGGCTGCTCGCCCGGATCGCCCGCTCCAGGAGAGCCACGCTCGTCGCCGGAGTCACCGAGCCGGTCGGCGCGACGAGGTTCCGCAACGAGATAGTGGCTTTCTCTGGGAAGGGGAGGGTGGTGGCGGTCTTCGAGAAGGTGCACAGGGTACCTTTCGGGGAGTACATACCGTTTCGTAGCTTCTTCAAGCATTTTGCCAACCTGCGGGACGTCCCCCGCGACGCCATCGCCGGCCACGGGTCCGGCATGATCACCACCCCGGCCGGCCGCCTCGCCCTCCTAGTCTCCTACGAGGACTTCTTCGCAGACCGGGGGCGGTCCGGTGTCCGGGCGGGCGGCGGCGTGATCGTCGTCCCCACGAACACGTCGTCGTACTCGAGCGACCAGGCACCCTCCCAGGAGATCGCAGCTTCGCGCCTGCAGGCGATCGAGGAGGGCCGTTTCGTGCTGCAGGCGTCGCCGACCGGCTACAGCGCCGTGATCGACAACACCGGCACAGTGCGGCAGGTCACCGCCCTCTCCGTGCCGGCGATCCTCACGGCCCGGGTGCCCAGGCTCGCGGGTCGTACGCTCTTTGAGAGAGCCGGTCCGCTCCCGGTGCTGGGTGCCGCCGGCCTCGGCTTCGTCGGCGGCTGGATTGTCTTCCTAGATACCCGCAGCGGTGGTAGCGGCGAGGTGCGCCGGCCACGGGCGAGGCGCCGCCGCCGCCGCCGTTGGGGCCGGGGCCGGGGCCGGCGGTACAGATTTCGTTGAGATGAGACCGGCCCCTGCGGAGCGCCGACTTGCCGACTTGTCGGTTCGCCGTGCGCCGGCCGGTCTGCGGTCAGCCACCTACCGTCTGGTCGGTCAGGAGAGCGGCCGGGGGGTCACCAACGACCGGACAGGCGGGCGGGGTCCTCGGGCGTGCTCGCCGACCCGGTCGCCGCCGCCGGGACCGCCTCCACGTCGCTCGCCACTGCGACGGTGCCTGTTTCGGAGACCGCGCCGTCTAAGGAGTACGAGCCGTAGCGCCCGTGGGTGCGAGTGCCGAAGAGGTACTTGTTGAACACGAAGTAGCGGCCCACCCAGATGCAGGCGTAGGTCGCCAGGTTGGCGAGCTGCACCACGAGCGCGCGGACGTCACGCGAGTGCGAGAGGTGATCGGCGTTGT
>JBOGHY010000137.1:0-4004 GCA_050742375.1 Acidimicrobiales bacterium
GGGCCGGGGCGTCTCGTGTCGACGAGACAGAAGCCGCAGGCCCGCGTGCAGCGGGCGCCGTTGATCATGAACGTCGCAGTCCCGTCCGACCAGCACTCGGACAGGTTCGGGCAGCCCGCCTCCTCGCAGACCGTGACCAGGCCGAGACCTCGAAGCTCGCGCTTGAGCATGAGGGCTCGTGGGCCGAGATGGACCGGTGCACGGAGATGGAGGGGCTTTCGTGCACGGATGCGCACGGCGGTCGAGGTGTCGACCCCGGCGGCGACGAGGCGTCGCTCGGGCGCCCGGGCGGCCGTGGAGCCGGCCGGCGCACCGCCTCTTTTGGTGGGAGCAAAGGCGGCGTCGTGGCGCTCGATCCCGCGACTCACCCGCCCGAAGGAGAAGATCTCGGCTGCCCTGGAGGTGGTCGCCTCGACGACCTCGCGCATCGTGGCAGAGGCGCCCTCGGACCTGAGCGAGGTGACAGCCTTGTCGGGAATGCCGCAGGGCACGATGTTGGCGAACATCGACAAGTCGACGTCCACGTTCAAGGCGAAGCCGTGCATCGAACGTCCTCGGTCGACCCGGATCCCGACGGCACAGATCTTGCGGGGGTGGTCGCCTCCGGCGCCGACCCAGACGCCGGGGTAGCCGGCAAGGCGGCCGGAGGCGATCCCGAAGTCGGAGACGACCCCGATCACGAGCTCCTCGACGAGGTGCACGTAGGACGGGACCGACCCATGGCCGCCGGGCACGTCCACGATCGGGTAGCCGACGAGCTGGCCCGGCCCGTGGTAGGTGACGTCGCCCCCCCGGTCCGCCCGCACAACCTCGGCCCCTGAGGCCGCCATGCCGCCGAGAAGGTGCTCGGGCTTGGTCCTCACGCCGAGGGTGTAGACGCTTGGGTGCTCCAGCAGCAGCAACCAGTCGCCGAGGCGGGAGTCCCGAAGCGACCGCTGGAGAGCGGAGGCGTCGCCGTAGCGGACGCGGCCGAGCCAGCGAACCCTGAGCGGACGGTCGGGGACGGCCGCCGTCGGCGCTGGCGCCCCGGGCGCACTCTCGGCCGCCCCGACGGGCGCACTCTCGGCTGGCGCCCCGGACGCACTCTCGGCCGCCCAGGCGGGCGCGGAGACAGAGGTCAAAGCTCGGCCGACCAATCCCTCGTCTCGAGCTCCTTGGCGAGGTCGCGCAAGAAGGCTGACGCGTACGCCCCGTCGACGGCGCGGTGGTCGAACGACAGGGCGAGGAGCCCGACGGAGTGGATGGCGATCGCCTCGCTCCCGTCGGCAGCGCTGACGACGACCGGGCGCCTCTTCACCCCGTCGGTCGACAGGATGGCCACCTGGGGCTGGTTGATTATCGGCGCGGTGAGGAAGGTGCCGAATGGGCCTGGGTTGGTGATGGTGAAGGTGCCCCCGACGACGTCGTCGGCGCCGAGGCGGCGCGTACGGGCCCGCTCGGCGAGCTCGGCGACGGCTCTGGCGATGCCCCGCAGCGACTGGCCGTCGGCCTGGCGCACCACGGGCACGATGAGGCCCTGCCGGTCGAGGTCGACGGCGATGCCGAGATGGACGTCGCGGTGCAGGATGAGGGAATTGTCGCCCACCGAGGCGTTCAGGTTCGGGTAGTCCCGCAGCACGTCCACCACCGCACGGGCCACGAAAGGCAGGTAACTGAGCCCGATCCCCTCCTCCTCGCGGAAGCGGTCCTTGTTCTGGCGGCGGACCCTCTCGATGTTCTCGTAGTCGGCCTCTATGACAGCAAGGGTGTGAGCTGACGTCGCCTTGGAGCGGACCATGTGCTCTGCGGTGAGCCTGCGGATGTTGTTGAAAGGGACGATCTCGTCCCGCTCGCCGGGGGCGCGGGTCGGGAAAGGCTGCGCAGGAGCCGCTGCCGGGCTCGTCGCCGCGGCCGGGCTCGTCACCGCGGCCGGGCTCGTCACCGTATCCCGGCGCACAGGCACCGTCGCGGGTCCCGCCGCCGCCTGCTGATCGATGTAGGCGAGCACGTCGGCGCGGGTGACGCGGCCCCCCTGGCCAGTGCCCGCGATCGCCGAAGGATCGATCCCGTGCTCGTTCACGAGCTTGCGGACGACTGGCGACAGGAGTCCAGCGTTGGTGGCGCCGTTCATCGGGGCGGGCGCGGTTGAGCCGCCACCGCCATGTGCGGGCGCCGGCGCGGCCGACGCGGTCGGCGCTGCCGCTGCAGTAGCGGGCCCGGGCTCGTGAGTGGCTGCGGGAGCCCCGGCAGGCTCGGGTGCGGCAGGCTCGGGTGCGGCGGGCGCTGGCGCGGCCGCGGGCACCGGCGCGGCTGCGGGCGCGGGCACGGGCGCAGGCGCCTCCGTCTCCGCCTCGGCCGAAGGGTCCGACTTGACCTCGCCGTGCTCGCCGATCACGGCCAGGCGGGTGCCGACGTCGACCGTCGCGCCTTCCTCGACGAGGATGTCGGTGAGGACCCCCTCGAGCGAGGAGGGCACCTCGGAGTCGACCTTGTCCGTCGAGACCTCGAAGAGCGGCTCGTCGTGGGCGACCTGGTCGCCGACATGCTTCAGCCATTTCGTGATCGTGCCCTCGGTGACGGTCTCGCCGAGCTGCGGCATGGTGATGTCAGGCAACGTGCAGTCCCCTTCCGGTGAGGGCGAGGACGGTCTCGCCGAAGGCCTCCGACAGCGTCGGGTGCGGTTGGATGAAAGCGGCCACCTCGTCCGGCGTCGCCTCCCAGTTGACCGAGAGGTACGCCTGGCCGAGCTGCTCTGTCACCCAGGGACCCACCATGTGGACGCCGACGAGGCGGCCGGCCGAGCCGTCTGGCCTGCGCTCACAGATCACCTTCACGAGCCCGTCGGTCTCGCCGAGGATCCGGGCGCGGCTGTTGCCGCCGTAGGGGTCTTTCTTCACGACGACGTCGAGTCCTGCCGCCCGCGCAGCCTCCTCGGTCATCCCTACGAAAGCCACCTCGGGATGGCAGTAGATCCCCCAGGGCACTTGGCCGTAGCTCACGGGCACTACGGGCTCGCCGAGTATCTGCTTCACCACAACGATCGCCTCGGCGAAGCCGACGTGGGCAAGCTGGGGACTGTCCACGAGGTCGCCCAAGGCAAAGACTCCGTCTGCGGTCGTGCGCATCCACTCGTCCACCTTCACGAAGCCTCGCTCGTCGACCTCGACGCCCGTCGCGTCGGAGACCAAACCTTCGGAGTTGGGGCGGCGGCCAACCGAGACGATCACGGTGTCGACGACCGCCTCGTCACCCTCGCCGAAGCGGACCGTAGTGCCATTCTCGCCCGGCTCGTGGCCGTGGACGGCGACTCCGGTGTGCACGACGATGCCCCGCTTCTTGAAGGAGCGGACCACCACCTCGGCGATGGCCTCGTCGCAGCCGGGCAGGAGCTTGGGAAGAGCCTCGAGGAGGGTGACCTGCACGCCCAGGTCGGCGAGCATCGAGGCGAACTCGCAGCCGATGGCGCCGCCGCCGATGACGGCGGCAGAGCGCGGCAGCGACGTGAGATCGAGCACCTCGTCCGAGGTCATCACGTAGTGGCCGTCGACGTCGAACCCGGGGATCGTCCTTGGCAGCGAGCCGCCGGCGAGGAGGACCGAGGCTCCAGTGATCTCGCGGGTCTCGCCGCCCGCGCCCTCAACCTGCACGGTCCTCGGGCCGACGAGGCGGCCGGTCCCCTCGAAGATCGTGTTCTTGCGCTGGCGCATGAGGCCCGAGAGGCCCTTGTGGAGCTGGCCGACGACCTTTTGCTTGCGGTCCTGGCTGACGGCGAAGTCGACCTCGGGCTGGTTGGAGCGGATGCCGAACTCCTTCGCCCCAGCCACGGTCCGGTAGACGGTCGCCGTCTCGAGGAACTCCTTGGCGGGGATGCAGCCGCGGTGCAGGCACGTGCCGCCGACCTTGTCCTTCTCGACGACTGCGACCGACAACCCGGCGGCGCCACCGTAGAGAGAGGCCCCGTAGCCCGCCGGGCCGCCGCCGATGACGACGATGTCGAAGTCGTTACGCGATCCGCTCACGTCTTC
>JBOGHY010000138.1:0-6951 GCA_050742375.1 Acidimicrobiales bacterium
ACCGAGCCCGCTCCTGGCACCGAGGCTGCGACCCCGGCCGACCCGGTCGGCTTCGGGCGCATGACCCGCAAGGAGGACGCCCGTTTCATAAGGGGCAAGGGCAACTACATCGACGACATCGTGCTCCCCGGGATGCTGCATGGCGCCGTGCTCCGTTCGACCTACGCCCACGCCCGGATCAAATCCATTGACACCTCCGCCGCCGAGGCGCACCCGAAGGTGCGCGCGGTCATAACCGGGGCAGTGCTCGAGTCGCTCGGCCTCGCCTGGATACCGTCGCTGTCCCACGACGTCGTGGCGGTGCTGGCGACCGACAAGGTGAGGTACCAAGGCCAAGAAGTGGCGTTCGTGGTGGCGGAGGACCGCTATTCCGCCCGGGACGCCCTCGAGCTGATCGAGGTGGATTACGAGCCGCTGCCGGCTCTGGTGGACGCCCGGCGCGCCTTGGACGCTGACGCACCGGTGATCCGGGACGACATCGAGGGCAAGACCGACAACCACATCTTCGACTGGGAGGCGGGCGACCGTGAGGCGACCGACGCCGTCTTCGCCGGTGCCGATGTCGTCGTGTCCCAGGACCTCCTTTACCCCCGCGTGCACCCGGCGCCGATGGAGACGTGCGGCCAGATCGCAGACATGAACAAGGTGACGGGCAAGCTCACGATCTACTGCACCACCCAGGCACCCCATGCCCATCGCACCCTGTACGCCCTTGTGGCGGGGCTTCCCGAGCACCAGATCCGCGTTGTCAGCCCCGACATCGGCGGCGGCTTTGGCAACAAGGTCGGCATCTACCCGGGCTACGTGTGCACCGTCGTCGGCTCGATCGTCACGGGCCGCCCGGTCAAGTGGGTCGAGGACCGCTCCGAGAACCTCATGTCGACGAGCTTCGCTCGCGATTACCACATGCACGGCGAGATCGCTTCGACGTCCGACGGGCGGATCCTCGCCCTGCGGGTGCACACCCTCGCCGATCACGGGGCGTTCAACAACACTGCCCAGCCGACGAAGTTCCCCGCCGGCTTCTTCCATGTCTTCACAGGCTCCTATGACATCGAGGCCGCCCACTGCTCGGTGACCGGCGTCTACACAAACAAGGCCCCCGGGGGGGTCGCCTACGCCTGCTCGTTCCGGGTGACCGAGGCGGTCTACCTGGTCGAGCGCCTGGTTGACTGCCTCGCCGACGAGCTCAAGACAGATCCGGCCGAGCTACGCCTTAAGAACTTCATCCGGCCCGAGCAATTCCCCTACATGTCCAAGACCGGTTGGGAGTACGACTCGGGCGACTACCCCCGCGCCATGCGCAAGGCGATGGAGATCGCCGGGTACTCGGAGCTACGTGCGGAGCAGGCGGCGCGGCGGGAGCGGCGCGCTGCTGACGGTGCCGCCGCCGGTGCTGGCGGTGCCGGTGCTGGCGGTGCCGGTGCCGGCGAGCCTTTGATGGGCATCGGCATCTCGTTTTTTACCGAGACCGTCGGTGCCGGGCCGCGAAAGCACATGGACATCCTCGGCCTCGGCATGGCCGACGGGGCCGAGGTGCGTGTCCACCCGACCGGGAAGGCCGTCGTGAGGCTGTCGGTCCAGACCCAGGGTCAGGGCCACGAGACCACCTTCGCCCAGATCGTCGCCGAGGAGCTCGGGATACCCGTCGCCGACATCGACGTCGTGCACGGCGACACGGACAACACTCCTTTCGGGCTAGGCACCTACGGCTCGCGCTCGACGCCGGTCTCGGGGGCGGCGGTCGCCGTCGCCACCCGGCGGGTGCGGGACAAGGCGAAGCTCATCGCCGCCGCCATGTTGGAGGTTGCCCCCGAGGACCTCGAGTGGGAGAAGGGTCGGTGGTTCGTCCGCGGCGACCCCTCGACGGCCAAGACGATCGCCGAGATCGCCTTGGCTGCCCACTCGAATCTCGAGTTGCCCGAAGGAGTGGAGGGCCACCTCGACGGGTCGGCCGTCTATGACCCCCCAAACCTGACGTACCCCTTCGGTGCCTACATCTGTGTCGTCGACGTCGACCCCGCGACCGGGCAGGTGAAGGTGCGCCGCTTCATCGCGGTCGACGACTGCGGGCCCCGCATCAACCCGATGATCGTCGAGGGACAGGTGCACGGGGGCCTCGCCGACGGGGTGGGGATGGCGCTCATGCAGGTGATCGCGTTCGACGACGATGGGAACTGCCTCGGTGGATCCTTCATGGACTACCTCCTTCCCACCTCGATGGAGTGCCCGAGCTGGGAGCTCGGAGAGACCGTCACCCCGTCGCCGCACCATCCGCTCGGAGTGAAAGGAGTCGGGGAGTCGGCCACGGTGGGTTCGCCGGCGGCTGTGGTGAACGCCGTGCTCGACGCCATCGGCGTCCGGCACGCCGACATGCCCCTCACCTCGGCCCAAGTCTGGCGGGCGATGCAGGGGAGCCCGTTCCGGACCGACCTGGCGATCGTGTGATCGACTGGCGGCGCCGTTCACCGTTCCCGTGGGTCCTTGCTGTTCGCGCCGCGTCGCCCGCCGAGCCGGGTCCGAGTGATCTCCGTGGACAGTTGTCTTTGGAAGTATCGCCACCATGTGTGGGTACCGGTCGAGGTGATGCAGTATGAGCCGCCAGCACGACGGCATGCGGGAGCTTGCTGACCGGCTCAGCGGCGAGCGCAGGGCCTTTGTCTCGGCCACGGTCGTCCGGGCCGAGCGTCCGACGTCAGCGAAGGCCGGTGACACCGCCATTGTGATGGAGGACGGCACCATCGTCGGCTTCGTCGGCGGTGAGTGCGCCGCCGCGAGTGTGCAGGCTCATGCCCTCGGCGTGCTGGCCAGTGGGCTTCCCCTGCTGCTCCGCATCACCCCCGACGGCGAGGCCACCGGCCGGCGGCCCGCCACCGGGGGGTCGGGCACGACGGGCGACGGCGCTCTCACGGTGCACAATCCGTGCCTCTCCGGCGGCTCGCTCGAGATATTCCTCGAGCCCGTCCGGCCACCCGTGCTCGTCGTGGTCTACGGAGAAGCCCCGATCGCCCGGGCCGTGAGCGATCTCACCGGATGGCTCGGTTGGGAGGCCCGACCCTGGTCGCCGGAGGGGCTCCCCATTGGCGCCGCGGCCGTGGTGATCGCCTCACACGGCGGCGACGAAGCGTCGGTGGTTCGTTCCGCCCTCGATGCCGGGGTCTCTTACATCGGACTTGTCGCCTCGCGGCGGCGGGCGGCCGGTGTGCTCGACACCCTCGGGCTCCAAGGAGACGATCGAGAGCGCGTCCGCTCGCCGGCTGGGCTCGACATCGGGTCGCGGGCGCCCGAGGAGGTCGCCCTTTCCATCCTCGCCGAGGTGATGTCGAGCCGGCCGCGGCCGCCGCAAGCGGATCGCGCCGGTCCTGTTACCAACGGACCTGCTCCGGACGGACCCGGTGGGGAGGTGCCTCTTTCGACCGATCCGGTGTGCGGTATGGCGGTGGTGGCGATCCCGAGCAGCCGCCACGTCGAGCACGACGGGTCGGTGGTCTACTTCTGCGGTCCCGGCTGCGAGCAGGCATTTCTGGCCAACCCTGGGGGGTACCGAGCGCGGTGAGCCAGGCTGCCTTCAACGACGTCGAGGAGCTCCGTGTGCGGCTCGACGAGGTCGACTACCTGGCCGACGTGGGGTTGGCGACGGCGCTCTATCTGGCGGTGTCGCTCCCCCAGCCGATCCTCCTCGAAGGGGAGGCCGGTGTCGGCAAGACGGAGGCGGCCAAGGCCCTGGCCGCCTCCCTCGACACTCCGTTGCTGCGCGTCCAGTGCTACGAGGGAATCGACGCCGCCGAGGCGCTGTACGAGTGGAACTATCCCCGCCAGCTCCTGAGCATCCGCCTCGCCGAGGCTGCCGGCGCCTCGCTCGGCGAGGACGACCTCTTCGGGCCCGCCTACCTGCTCGCCCGGCCGCTCTTGACAGCTGTCGAGCATCCGGGGCCGCGCCCTGCTGTACTGCTCGTCGACGAGATCGACCGTGCCGACGACGAGTTCGAGGCCTTTTTGCTGCAGCTACTGGCTGAGGGCGCCGTGACCATCCCCGAGCTAGGCACTCGCACGGCCGCTTTCCCTCCGGTCGTCGTTTTGACGTCCAACCGCACGCGGGACCTGCACGATGCACTCAAGCGTCGCTGCCTCTACCACTTCATCGACTACCCCGCACTCGAGACGGTGATCCGTATCGTCTGTCGCCGCGTGCCCAGTGCCGCCTCGAGCCTCGCATCGCAGGTGGCTCACGGCGTCGCCCACCTTCGTACCCTTGACCTGCAAAAGCCCCCCGGTGTGGCAGAGACGATCGACTGGGCGCTCGCCCTGTCCCGGCTCGGGGTGGAGACCCTCGGCGTCGAGGAGGTCGCCCGGACTCTGGGCTCGGTTCTCAAGTACCGCGAAGACCAGGAGCTCGCCCGGGAGGCGGGACTGGAGCACGCGGCCGGGCTCTGAGACCGGAGATAGCCGGCAGGGCGGCTCGAAGCGCGGCCAGACTGTTACCGGCGACGAGCGCGTCGCAGAACGGGAGCGCCGCCGCCATCCCGCCGGCGAGCGGCTCGAAGCCCGGGGCAGCGGTGCGGGGGTTGATCCAGACGATGCGATGCGCGAGGCGGTCGAGCCGCGTCAGCTGATCGGAAAGGAGACCGGGTGGGCTTTTGTCCCATCCGTCGGAGACGATGACGACGACGGCGCCGCGGGCCATGCCACCGCGCCCGTAACCGTCCACGAATTCCTTCATCGTCTCGCCGATCCTCGTCCCGCCCCGCCAGTCCGGGGCCGTGGCCGCCACTCGTTGCAGGGCCAGGTTGGGCCGCCTTGTCTCAAAGGCCCGGGTGACTCTGGTGAGCCGTGTGGCGAAGGTGAACACCTCGGCTCGTGCGGAACCTCGGGCGGCATGCAGCAGCTGAACGAAGGCGCGCGAGTAGGGGGCCATCGACGCTGAGATATCGCACAGGACCACGAGGCGTCGCCGGCGCGGGCGTGGCCGTCGGGTGATCCGGTGGAACGGCTCGCCGCCGCTGCGGCGGCTCCGGCGCAACGTCGAGCGAAGATCGAGCCGGTCGCCCTGCTTGTGGGGGTGGTGCCGTCGACCTGGCCGCAGCGGAAGCGAGACCCGTAGGGTGCTCATGAGCTCGTAGAGCTCAGCCAGTTCCTGGTCGCTCAGCTCGCTGAAGTCGGTCGAGGCGAGGCGCTCCTCGCGGCTCGCCGCTGCGACGACGGCAGTGCGATCCGCAGCGTCGCCTCGGCCGGTGCCCTCGGACGCGGGCGCCATTTCGGTCACGTCGTTGTCCGCGCCGGGCGTGTGACCTGCGGGGCGGTCCCGGTCCGGAGGGCCGGGTCGATACGCTCCGCGGGTGGCTGGAGGTGGGGCAGGCGCGTTCGGATCCCCGCGCACCTCTGCCGGATCCACCAAATCCCTGAAGACATCGGCAAAGGCCGTCTCGAAGAGGACGAGGTCCTGCATCCCCGAGATTAGGGTGATCCGGGCTACCCAGTAGATGGAGGTCAGTGTGGCCGGCGCAGACAGCTCTATCGCCCGGACGAATCGTTCGGTGCGGTCGGGAGATATCGGGAGCCCTAAGGATCGGAGTCTTTCACAGAATCCAATCGCGACGAGGATCACCTCGGCGCCGACGCCACTCGAGCCGATCAGATCTGGACTTTCTTCGATGAGGGTAGTCTATGTTTTCCTTGGCTGGCCGGCGCCCTCTCTGGTCAGAGGTGGATGTTGCGAATCACTTCGTGCTGCCAGATGGGGTAGGGGTGGAGGTGCACGAGCAGGCCCACGCTCAGCACCCCTGTCGTTGCCGCGGCCCATAGGGTCCTGCGCAGCCGCCGGATTCGTTCCATCTTGACCTCCCGTGCTCGAGGGGCAGAATTGCCCTCACTGTTACAGAGCGGGCTGAGGCCCTCCTGATACAAGAATTGTATGAAGATTCGATGACAATTCATCGCTGAGAGCTCTTGCCCGACCCGGAGGCAGGCCCTGGAGTGGCTCGGCAAGGACCAGTACACTCTGGGCGGTGGACGGATCTGAGCTCCGCAGCCTCGTGAGTCACGCGGCCGCCGGTGACGTCCACGCGTGGGAGGAGCTCGTCGATCGCTTCGGGAAGCTCGTCTGGGCGGTCGCTCGGGGACACTGCTCGGATCCGTCAGACGCGGCAGATGTCAGCCAGACCACATGGCTCAGGCTTCTCGAGGCGCTCCCGTCCATGCGGGATCCGAGCAGGGTCCGTGCTTGGCTCATCACCACGACTCGCCGCGAGGCACTGCGACTCCTGAAAACCAGGAGGTCGGAGCCTTCCAGAGCTATATATGGCGAGATGCCGGAGATCGAGGATTGCACGGTCGGCGAGGCGTATGTTGACAGATGCACTGACGCAGAGCTGTGGGACGCATTCGAACGGCTTCCCAGCAACTGCCAGGCTCTGATGCGGGCACTGATGGCTGAGCCCCGACCCTCTTACGAGGCGTTGTCCCAAGCATTTGACATTCCCATTGGTAGCATTGGTCCCACAAGGGCCCGCTGCCTTGACTGGCTCCGCTCCTATCTCGTTGAGAGTGGCGCTGTGCCGGTCTCGGAGCCGTGGGCGAGAGCCGAGCCACCCAAGAGAAGAGTTTCATGACGAGGCGCTGCGGCGACGACGGAACAGAAATGGCGGAGATCGTTTCGTTCGAGGAACGAGCTCGCTCTCTCGGCCAGGGCTCAAAGCAGCCAGAAGACGACGACGGAGATCCGGACGACTCGGCAGAGCTGGCGGACCTCGTAAGGGAGGTGACGTTTCGCCGTCTCGCCGAGCTCGTGAGATCGTCGGAGCCTGTACCTTCTTCCGTTGTCGAGGCAGCGCGGGAGAGCTTCGCGTGGCGGTCCATCGACGACGAGCTGCTCGCCCGGGCGCGCGGAGCTGCCCCAGTGAGGCTCCTTACTTTCGAGGCATCCGATATCGCTCTCGAGGTGGAGGTCGTCGA
>JBOGHY010000139.1:0-4370 GCA_050742375.1 Acidimicrobiales bacterium
GGCGGGGCCTCCAGCTCGTCGATGCCTTCTCGGAGCGCTGGGGCGTCAACCCGCGGCGCCGGGGGAGCGGCAAGACCGTCTGGTTCGACCTCCCGATCGGCACGCCGCCAGATCGGCCCCTCCGCGCCCGGCGTGCCCGCCCGCACGGCGACGGTCTGGCCGTCCCATCGCCCGGCGTGGGAGGCGGGCTCGACCGGGCGGCTATGAGCTCCGAGACCCCCGAGCCGCCGGATACACAGATGCTTGCAGGCGCCCCGGCCCGGGCGCTAGTCCGCTCGGCCGCCTCGCCGGAGGGGGCGGTCTAGCTAGCCCGGCTTTTGGTGCTCGTGCTGGCAGTGATCCGCATACCGCGCCGGGCCGAAGTGGTCGTTATGGATCTGCCAAGGGGGCCCACCACGAGCACCGGAGCGTGTTGAGCCCCAGGTCCGGTGCCAGGGCGCGGGCGCTGTCGAGGCGCTCGGGCGACGGTGAAGAGGGCCGCCGGAGCAATGCCAGATTGGCGAACTTCGGATAGTCTCGACTCGCTGCTGGAGGGAGCGAGCCGTGGAAAACGTGTTGCGAGCGCGAGCGCCGCGCGAAGGACGAGTCGCTTGACGTCGACTGAACGCGCACCGGCGGCAGTCGACAAGGCGATCGCCGGGCTGGAGGGGACACAACACCACATCGGGGTCAAGGCAGGGCAGGTAAGCGATGTCGTGCTCATGCCCGGGGACCCCTTCCGCGTCCAACTGATCGCCGAGCAGCTCGAGGATCCTGTCGAGGTCGCTCACAACCGCGAGTACAGGATCGTGAACGGGCACTACCGGGGCAGGCTCGTCACAGGGTGCTCGACCGGCATGGGATGCCCCTCGACGGCGATCGGGGTGGAGGAGCTCGCCAGGGCGGGTGCGCGGATCTTCATCCGTGTCGGCAGCACTGGGGCCTTGCAGCCGCACATGGCCCTCGGCGATCTAATCGTGAGCGAGGGCTCGCTTCGCAACGACGGGACCTCGGCCGCCTACGTTCCGCCGGGCTACCCCGCCGTGCCCGACCTCGAGCTCACCGCAGCCCTCAAGGCGAGCGCCGAGGCGCTCGGCGGCCGCCATGGTTTCGCCGTGCACTCGGGGATAAATGCCACCGACGACGCCTACTATGCCGAGACGCCCGAGTGGATAGACAAGCTCTCCTCCCTCGGGCTCACGAGCGTGGAGATGGAGAGCGCGGCGCTCTTCGTCGTAGCCCGCCAGAGGGGGCTCCGAGCGGCGATGGTCTGCGCCGTCTCGGGGAACCTCGTCACCGGGGAGATCCGTTACGGTGAGGAGAACCTGGCCCTTGCAAGAGGCTGGCGGCACAGCATCGCGGCCGCTCTCGAGGCCGTCTGCTCGTTCGATCTGTAGGAGGCGGCGCACCTCGTGACCAACGGCGTTGCGACGCATCCGGGGCCAAAGATGACGGGCTTCGTCACCGGCACGGGGTTCTACGAGCTTCCTGCCCTCTCGGGAGCGAGCCTCGAGCGTGTCGAGACCCCCTACGGTCCGGTCGAGGTCACCCTCGGCATCTGGCACGGAGAGCGCGCCGGCTTCGTGCCACGCCACGGGGCCTCCCACAGCGTGTCGCCCTCGAAGATCAATTACCGGGCCAATCTGTGGGCCCTTCACCAGCTCGGCGCGTCACGACTGATCACCGTCTGCGTCGTCGGAAGCCTGCGCGAAGACCTTGCCCCAGGGGGACTCCTGCTCGTCGACCAGTTCCTCGACCTGACGAAGGGGAGGCGGGCGGACACCTTCTTCGACGGGGGAGACGAGGTCCGCCACACGGACATGACCTACCCCTACAGCGAGACCTTGCGCGGGCTTCTGCTGGCGGCCGGCGAGCACGAGGCCATCGAGCTCGTCCGGACGGGGACCTACGCCTGCCTCGAGGGGCCGCGCTTCGAGACCGCCGCCGAGGCGCGCATGGCGAGGATTCTCGGCGGCGACGTCGTCGGGATGACGGGCTACCCCGAGGTCGCCCTAGCTCGCGAGCTCGACATGGAGATCTGCACCGTGGCCGTAGTCTCCAACTTCGCCCCGGGCGTGGTCGGCAACACCGTCTCGGTCCGAGAGGTGGTGGCCGAGACCGCCTCGGCGTCAGAGCGCCTCCTCCGCCTGCTCGACACGGCAGTGCGTATGGCGTCCGAATGAGAGAAGCCAAGGCGGGGCTGCCCCGCACGATCGACTGGGTGGACGGGGCCATCGCCATCATCGACCAGACGGCGCTCCCGGCGGAGATGCGCGTCGTGCGGATCGAGACGACCGACGCCCTCATCGAGGCCATCTCCCGTCTGGCGGTGCGGGGCGCCCCCGCCCTCGGGGCGGCCGGGGCGCTCGGGGTGGCTCTGGCGGCCACGACGGCCGAAGGCGACGAGGCCGACGTCTATGCGCAGGTGCAGGAGGCCGCCGAGCGGCTCCGCCGGGCAAGGCCAACGGCTGTCAACCTCGCCTGGGGGATCGAGCGTGCCCTCGGCTCCCTCAAGGCCGGCCCCGGGGCCGTCCTTGCCGAGGCGCTCAAGATCCTGGAAGAGGACGCCATAGCCAACCGTCGCATCGGTGAGCGGGGAGCGCGCCTCCTCTCCGAGCTCGGCCTCGACCAGGTGTCGGCGCTCACACACTGCAACACGGGGGCACTGGCCTGCGTCGAGTGGGGCACTGCCCTTGGGGTTCTGCGCCAGCTGCAGGCGGAGAACCGGTTGCGAAGGGTCATAGCCACCGAGACGAGGCCGCTCCTGCAAGGCGCCCGCCTCACCGCCTTCGAGCTCTCGCAGATGGGAGTCGACCACGAGGTGATCGTCGACTCGGCGGCGGCTTTCGTCCTTTCCTCTCACATGGCGGACGTGGCGATAGTCGGGGCGGACCGCATCGCCGCCAACGGCGACGTGGCAAACAAGATCGGGACGCTCGGGATCGCCCTGGCCGCGGCGCACGCGGGAGTCCCATTCATCGTGGCGGCACCGGAGTCGACCATCGACCCAGCCACTCCAGACGGCGCGGGGATCACCGTCGAGCAGCGCGACGGGACAGAGGTGACCTCGATCGGAGGGACACGGACGGCTCCTTTGACCACGCCGGGGCTCAACCCCGCCTTCGACGTGACCCCGACCGAGCTCGTGACGGCCGTGGTGACCGACGAGAGGGTCCTCCCCGGCGGCAGGTCGCAGGCCTGAGGTCGCTCGTTGCTCGACCGCTGGCACGACGCCGCCGCCCGAGACGCCTGCGGGACCGGTCCGGGGGCGGAGCTGCGGGCCTGCGTGTACGGCTCCAGGCTGCTCGGCGCCGAGCCGCTCCTCGTTCTGCACGGCGGTGGGAACACCTCAACAAAGGTTCCCGGCGTCGATCTCCTCGGCGAGCCCATCGACATCTTGTGGGTCAAGGGCTCGGGCTACGACCTGGCGTCGATCACCTGCGATGGCTTCGCCCCCCTCGACCTCGGGAGAGTCGCCCGGCTCTGTGGCCTCGAGCGGCTGACCGATTCGGAGATGATGAACGCCCTTTTGTGCATGCGGCTCGACGCCTCGGCCCCTGCACCGTCGGTCGAAGCGATCCTGCACGCCGTCATCCCGCGTGCCGCCGTCCAACACAGCCACGCCGATGCCGTCCTCGCCCTCACCGACACCCAAGATGGTGAGTCCCTGGCCCGCGGCGTCTTCGGGCCGCGGGTGCTCGTGCTTCCCTACGTCATGCCCGGCTTCCCCCTCGCCAAGGCCTGTTCCGAGCTCATAGCTGCCGAGCTCGACGACGAGACCGTCGGCATCGTTCTCGTCAAACACGGCATCTTCACCTTCGGCGACGACACCCGCTCGTCTTACGAGAAGATGATCGAGCTGGTTGACGCTGCCGAGCGCTATGTCGCCTCGCGAAGGCGCCCCCGCCGCCCCCCCGACCCGCGCCCTCATCTCGACCGGGCCCGGGTAGCTCGTCTCAGGGCAGACTTGTCGGCGACGGCCGGCCGACCTCTGCTCATGGGAAGGTGCTCGAGCTCGGCGGCGGCCCGCCTGGCGGGCGACGAGCGGCTGCGAGACGCCGCCCTGCGCGGCCCTATAACTCCGGACCACGTGCTGCGCACGAAGCGGGCACCCCTCGTCGGGCTCGACGTTGCCGCTTACGCGAGCGACTACCGGGAGGTCTTCGAGCGGGAGTCCCTACGCCACGCCGAGCCGTTGGTGATGCTCGACCCAGCCCCCCGGGTCGTCGTCGATCCGTCTCTCGGCGTCTGGGCTGCCGGCGCGAGCGTTCGCGAGCTCGGCGTGGCACGCGACATCTACCTCCACACGGCGGCCGTGATAGAGGACGCCGAGGATCTCGGCGGGTACCGGCCGGTGAGCCCCGAGGACTGCTTCGACACGGAGTACTGGG
>JBOGHY010000140.1:0-3896 GCA_050742375.1 Acidimicrobiales bacterium
CCTTCAGCTTTCTCGTGTACAACCTCGGGCTCCCCTGGGGCGGCGTCGGCCAGGCATCGGCCGTCGCCACGTGGGGAGAGCCGGCGCGGGAGTACTCCGTGGGCACCTACCGAGTCCTCGTGTGGGACCACACCCTCTCAGTGAACCCGCGACCACCGACTTCCTGAGCCTCGGGGGGCATCTGGAGGCTCACTCGCCGGTGGTGCCGTCGAGGAGCTCTCTGACTGCATCGGCGTGCCCAGCGTGACGGGCCGTCTCGTTTATCAGGTGCAGCAAGACCCAGCGGAGATCACTACCCTCACCGCGGCGGCACGGTTCTGCGAGCGAGGGAAAGGACCTCACGGCGGTGTCGGTAGCAGCCGCGCGCTCCTGGTAGGCGGCGACGGCCGCGGCGACGGTCAGCTCGGAACCCGGTGCGAATTCCTCCTCGCTCCGGCTCGTCGCCTCACCAAGCATGGCTCCGTCGATCCAGCGCCACTCCACATGTGTCAGGTGGTTCACGATCCCGAGGAGGCTGATCAGCCTGCCCTCCGGCCGGAGGTGCGCCGCCTCCTCGCCGAGGTCGTCCACCTTCCGGATGACGGCACCCCGGAGGTAGTCGAGGAAGGAGAGCAGGAGGGCGCGCTCGTCGGGGTTGCCGGTCGGGAAGCCCTGAGGCACGCTGGCACCCTAGTGACGGGTGCTGGCGATGAGAGAAGAAGCATCGTGCGCCGGGGCCCGAGAGGGAAAGGCTCGACGTGAAAGTCGACTGGGACCGACTGAGGGCGGCGGCTCTGGGGGCGACCGGGCGCGCCTATGCCCCGTACTCGGGACTTGCCGTCGGAGCCGCCGGGTTGACCTCCGACGGCCGCCTCGTGACGGGCTGCAACGTGGAGAACGCCTCCTACGGGCTCACGCTCTGCGCCGAGTGCGGCCTCGTGTCCGCCCTCCACGCCACAGGGGGCGGCCGGCTCGTCGCCGTGAGCGTCGTGGCAGCCGACGGGCGACCCCTGTCGCCGTGCGGGCGATGCCGCCAGCTCCTCCTCGAGGCAGGAGGGGGCGAGCTCCTCGTCGACTCGGAGGAGGAACCGGAGGGGCTTTCGACGCTGTTGCCGGGAGCGTTCTCCGGTCAGGATCTGGCGGAGCGGCGTGAGCGGCCCTGACGTCGTCGATCTCATCCGGCGAAAGCGGGATGGCTCTCGGCTCTCAGACGCCGACGTCCGGTGGCTCATCGGGGCCTACAGCGCCGGAGGCGTGGCCGAGGAACAGATGTCGGCGCTCCTGATGGCGATCTACTTTCGCGGGCTCGACGACGCGGAGCTTCGCTCGTGGCTGGCGGCCATGATCGAGTCCGGTGACCGCCTCGATCTCGGGCCGCTCGGACCTGGGCGTCCCACGGTCGACAAGCACTCGACGGGTGGCGTAGGAGACAAGATCTCGCTCGTGCTGGCGCCGCTCGTGGCGGCATGCGGTGCGGCGGTTCCTCAACTGTCCGGGCGCGGCCTCGGGCACACCGGCGGGACACTCGACAAGCTCGAGTCGATCGCCGGCTTTCGCGCCGTGCTGTCACCAGACGAGATGATCTCGATCCTCGCTGAGGTCGGCTGCGTGATCTGCGGCGCCGGCCCCGAGCTGGCGCCCGCGGACCGGAAGCTCTATGCACTGCGGGACGTCACAGGGACCGTCGAGTCGATCCCGCTCATCGCGACCTCGATCATGTCGAAAAAGATCGCCGAGGGAACATCCGCCCTCGTCCTCGACGTCAAGGTCGGCAGTGGAGCCTTCATGCGTGACCTCGGTGAGGCGCGACGCCTGGCCGAGACCATGGTTGCCCTCGGGACCGGCCTGGGCCTGGCGACCTCCGCCGTGCTCACCCGCATGGACGAGCCGCTCGGGCGAGCCGTCGGCAATGCCCTCGAGGTCCGCGAGTCCATCGAGGTGCTAGCCGGGCAGGGGCCGGCCGACGTCGTCGACGTGACGCTCGCCCTGGCCCGCGAAATGCTGGCACTGGCGCGTAACGAAGAGGAGCACGGTCGGGGAGGGGCGGGAGCGGGAGCAGGCCCGGTGGGAGCGGGAGCAGGCCCGGCAGGAGCGGGAGCGGGAGCGGCAAGAGATGCCTTCGCTGAGCCCGGCAAGGCGCTAGCCGACGGGCGTGCGCGGTCGTACTTCGAGGCGATGGTGCGAGCGCAGGGTGGGGACCTTGCGGCTCCGCTTCCTCGCGCTTCCCATGTGGAGATCGTGAGAGCTCCTCGGGCCGGCTTCGTGCGCCGCCTGGACGCCCGGGCCGTCGGCGTCGCCGCCTGGCGCCTTGGGGCAGGGCGTGCCCGACGGGAGGACCCGGTAAGCGCCGGCGCCGGGGTGCTCTGCTCGGCCAAGCCCGGCGAGACGGTCGAGGCCGGTGACGCGCTCCTCGAGCTGCATGCCGACGACCCGCGACGCTTCGAGCGGGCGCGCGCCGCCCTGGAAGGGGCCATCGAGATCGAGTCCGAACCGCCCGATAGGTTGCCTCTCGTGATCGAGGTAATCCGGCCGTGAGCGGGGCGGCCGGCAGGAGCCGAAAGTGAGCGCCAGCGCGGCCGAGCCGCGCGGAGATCTGGGAGCGACAAGGACGGCCAGGACGCCGAGCCTCGCCGAGATCCTGGACTTGCCAAAGGTCCTGCTCCACGACCACCTCGACGGCGGCCTCCGTCCCGCGACCGTCCTCGATCTCGCCCGGGACAACGCCTACGAGGCGCTCCCGACCGAGGACGCCGGCGAGCTCGGACGGTGGTTCAGAGCGGGCTCCGACCAGGGTGACCTCGTGCTGTACCTCGCCGGCTTCGACCACACCGTGGCGCTCATGCAAACCCGGGAGGCGCTCGTCCGGGTGGCGGCCGAGTGCGTCGAGGATCTCGCCCACGACGGCGTCGTCTACGCCGAAGTGCGCTTCGCACCGGAGCTACACGTGACGAAGGGGCTTTCGCTCGATCAGGTTGTGGAGGCGGTTCTGGACGGCTTCGAGCTCGGCACCTCGGCGGCGCGCGCTCGGGGCGAGAACATCCGCGTCTACGGGCTGCTCACCGCCATGCGAACCGCCGCTCGTTCGCTCGAGATCGCCGAGACCGCCGTCCGGCACCGGGACGCCGGCATCGTGGGCTTCGACATTGCCGGGCCGGAGGCGGGCAGCCCGCCGACCGCCCACCTCGACGCCTTCCGGTACGTGATGCGGGAGAACTTCCACATCACGATCCATGCCGGAGAGGGATTCGGCCTGCCCTCCATCTGGGAGGCAATCCAGATCTGTGGGGGCGACCGCCTCGGCCACGGCGTGCGCATCGTCGACGACATCTCGGAGGGCGCGGAGGGGACGGTGGGGCTGGGCCGCCTGGCGAGCTACCTGCGGGACCGGCGCATCCCCCTCGAGATGTGCCCGACCTCGAACGTGCATACCGGGGCCGCCCGATCGCTGGCCGAGCACCCAATCGGTATCCTTCGCCGCCTGCAGTTCCGCGTGACCGTCAACACCGACAACCGCCTCATGAGCGGCGTCAGCCTCTCCTCGGAGCTGGCGGCGGTGGCGGAGACCTTCGCCTACGGGCTCGACGATCTTCGCTGGTTGACGCTCAATGCCATGAAGAGCGCCTTCGCCCATTTCGACGAGCGGCTACGCATCATCAACGAGGTGATCAAACCCGGCTTCGACGCTGCGGCGGCTACTACAGCTAGGTCGCAGCTACGGCGCCGGCCGAGGTAGCGGTCGGCTGACGAGCCGAACCGGCGGCGCGGGTCACGCGGCGATCGCCGGCGAAGAGCAGGCTACCGTCCGGTGGGTGGACATGACGGCGAAACCGCAGAAGGAGGCGCCGGCGGTGGGGGCGGGCGCCACGGCGACGGCGGGGGCGACAGTCGCGGCGACGGCGGGGGCGACAGTCGCGGCG
>JBOGHY010000141.1:0-3525 GCA_050742375.1 Acidimicrobiales bacterium
GTCGAACACGTCGTAGTCCGGGTAGCGGCCGATCATCTGCGGGGTGGTGCCCCGCCGCTGACGGGGCAGCCACGACGGATGCGGCGGCTGCTTGACCGGTCGCAGGTTCGGAAGGTGAACAGGCCGGGACAGGTCCCTGGACCGGCCGTTGCCCGCCGGAGTCTTACGCCAAGCCACTGGTCCTCCTAGTCTTCGCGGCGCAGCAGCGCGGCCAGTAGGCCCATTCCGCCGACGATCGTCATCAGGCCGGGGGCGGCGATCGGTGGCCCCATCGGCACGTTGTAAGAGGCGAGCTTCCAGCCGCCCGGCTTGCGGGCCACCCCGCGGGCGTGGAAGTACTCGCCGGCGAGGCCGTTCAGGGTGTAGAGGACCGCCGAGGCCGGAAGGGCCGTCTTTGCCCAGCGGCGGCTGAAGACGCCCATGGCTCCCGCCACCACGACCGGCGGCGTGACGAGGATCGGGCTCCACATCCACTTGTTGCCGAAGCTCGCCCGGTAGTGCTCGAGGTAGATCTCGGCCGTCGTCACGAGCGCCGCGACGGCCGTCAGCCCGGACAGCGACCGCTCGAAGCGGCCGTGCTCGACGTTGCGCACCACGCTGTCGATCACGTGCGCGACCTCGCCCAGAGCTTCGCCGTGGGTCTGGCCCTTCGGGCGGGGCGCTCTCATCGACCGGGGACGAACTCGTGCACCATCTCGCGGAAGCCCTCGAGGGCACCTCGCCAGCCCGCTTTCGGATCCTCGAGGACGGAGCGCATGAGCGCCTCGGCCTCCTCGGCGGTGACGTGGGGCGGGATCGGCGGCTCGTCGGCAGTCGTGATGGCGTCGATGATCACCGGGCGGTCTGCCGCAAAGGCCGCCTTGAAGGCGCCGTCGATATCCGAGACATCGCTCACCTTGATGCCCTTCAGGCCGATCATGTCGGCGTAGGCCGCGAAGGGGACATAGGGGATGCCCTGGGAGGCCTCGAAGCGGGGGTCGCCCTCCATCGCACGCTGCTCCCAGGTCACCTGGTTCAGGTCCTCGTTGTTGAGCACGAGGACGACGAGGCGGGGATCGTCCCAGGTCTTGTAGTACTTGAGGGCGGTCAGCATCTCCGCCATGCCGCCCATCTGCATGGCGCCGTCGCCGACCATCGCGACCGAGACGCGCTCTGGGAAGGCGAACTTGGCGGCGATGGCGTAGGGAACCCCGGGGACCATCGTGGCGAGGTTCCCCGACAGCGACGCCTTCATGCCCTTTCGGATCCTCACCTGGCGGGCGTACCAGTTGGCCGCCGAGCCGGAGTCCGAGGAGAGCACGGCGTTGTCGGGCAGGTGCCGCGAGAGGCTCGAGAAGAGGGCCTGCGGCCGCAGGCGGCCGTGGAGCTCGCCCGGCTCGGCACGGGTCTCCATGAGGCGCCACCACTCCTCGACGTTCTTTGCGATCTTTTCCTGCCAGGACCGGTCCGACTTGCGTTCGAGCATGGGGAGGAGCTCTTTGAGGGTGGCGGCGGCGTCGCCGACGAGCGCCAGGTCCATCGGGTAGCGGATAGACAGGTTCCGTCCCGCCAGATCGATCTGGACGGCCTTCGCCTCGCCCTCGCTCGGGAGGAACTCCGAGTAGGGAAAGCTCGTGCCTACCATCAGCAAGGTGTCGGCCTCCTGCATCATGTCCCAGGAGGGCTTCGTCCCGAGCAGGCCGATCGACCCGGTGCAGAACGGGACGTCGTCGGGGACCGCCGCCTTGCCGAGGAGGGCCTTGGCGACGCCGGCTCCAAGGGTGTCGGTCACCTCGATGACCTCGTCGGTCGCCCCGAGGGCTCCTGCGCCGACGAGCACCGCCACCTTCTCGCCTGTGTTCAGGATCTCGGCGGCGGCGGCGAGCTGGTCGACGGGCGGCAGCACGCGGGGCTGCCACCAGCCGACGCCCGAGTGCACCGTGTGGGTCTTCTTCGGCTGCTGGTAGACGGCGTCCTCGTCCTGCACGTCCGCCGGCACGATGACGGCGGTGACGGTGCGCTCGGCCTTGGCGATGCGAAGCGCCCGGTCGATGCAGTGGCGCACGGCCGAGGCGGTGTTCACCTGCTGGCAGTAGGAAGAGGCGACGTCGGAGTACAGCTGGAGGAGGTTGACCTCCTGCTGGAAGTCGCCTCCAAGGGCGCGCACGAAGGTCTGGCCCACGATGGCCACCACGGGCTGGTGGTCGAGCTTGGCGTCGTAGAGCCCGTTCAGGAGGTGGATGGCGCCGGGCCCGGAGGTGGCGACGCAGACGCCCACGTCACCGGTGAACTTGGCGTGCCCGCAGGCCATGAAGCTCGCCATCTCCTCGTGGCGGGTCTGCACGAACCTGAGGCGGTCCTCGTGCCGGCGCAGCGCTCCGAGGAGGCCGTTGATCCCGTCCCCGGGGAAGCCGTAGATGGTCGTCACGCCCCACTCGAGGAGGCGCTCGCAGAGATTGTCGGCGGCCGTCTTGGCCATCGCGGTTCGCGATCCTTCCTGCCCCCGCCGATAGTTACCCATACGCACCGCGGCGTAACCGGCGGCGCCTCGGCTCGACCGGCCTCACCCCAGGTTCTAGCGCCGAGCGCTTGCGAGCACGGCACCCCCGACCGGGCCGCTAGCGGCACCGGGCGGCCCGGCCCCGCTCTCGAGGCTGGCGTCGAGCTCGTCGAGGCCGACCGGCACCGGCGCCGGGTAGACACCCGTGAGGCAAGCCCGGCAGTATCCCGCGCCGCCCGCGCCACCGGGCGCAGCGACCGCCTCGAGCAGGTGCTCCAAGGAGAGGTAGGCAAGCGAGTCGGCGCCGACGTGTGCCCGGACGCCTTCTTCTGTGAGGCGGGCGGCGATGAGCTCGTCGCGGGCGGGCGTGTCTATCCCGAAGAAGCAGGGCCAGCGAAAGGGGGGCGAGGAGATGCGCAGGTGCACCTCGCTCGCGCCCGCCTCGCGGAGCATCCTCACGATCTGGCCGGTCGTCGTGCCGCGCACGATCGAGTCGTCGACGACGACGAGGCGCTTTCCGCGGATGGCTTCCCGCAGGGGGTTGAGCTTGCGGCGCACCCCTAGGGCGCGGGCCTCCTGGGTGGGGGCGATGAAGGTGCGACCGATGTAGCGGTTCTTCACGAGGCCCTGGCCGAAGGGAATGCCGCTTGCGATGGCGTAGCCCTCCGCCGCCGTCACGCCCGAGTCGGGCACACCGATGACGAGGTCGGCCTCCACCGGCGCCTGGCGCGCCAGGAGCTCGCCCATCTTGCGCCGGGCCGAGTAGACCTCGCGGCCGCCGAGCACGGTGTCGGGCCGGGCGAAGTAGACGAGCTCGAAGACGCAAAGCGTCGGTGCGACCATGTCGTCGTCGCAGAAGGGGACCGAGCGCGGCCCGCCCGAATCGATCACGACGAGCTCGCCCTCGGTGACGCTGCGCACGAGCTCGGCGCCGATCACCTGGAGGGCGGCCGACTCGGACGAGATCGCCAACCCCGTGCGCTCCTCGCCACCGGCCGGGTAGGTGAAGCGCCCGATGCAAAGCGGCCGGAACCCATGGGGATCCC
>JBOGHY010000142.1:0-8420 GCA_050742375.1 Acidimicrobiales bacterium
TCGCCGATCTGCTCGTAGCTGAACGCTAATGGGGCGACCACGATCGTCGTGGTCTGCCCGCGCCTATCGCGGTCGATGGGGCTTGCGCGGCTGGACCGATCAGGCTCAGCTTCCCGACCCTGTGTCCGCTGTGAGCGTGTAGCCGTCGATCGTGCCTCGGCCGGCGTGCGGTGGGGGATGTTCGGTGCGTCCACGCGTGTCAGCCTGTTGCAGTGCGACTTCATCCGGTGGTCGAGGATGCCGGGACCCTGGTGACTGCCGTCGCCGAGTCGATGGGCCAGCGGCTGTCATTGCACGGCGAGTTGGACGTTGACGTGTACCGCTTGCACCGTGCTGGCACCGGGCCCGATGTGGTCGCTCGTGTGTTCGGTCCGGACGTGGAGCGCTCGGCGGTGGACGCTGCCGCGCATGTTCTGCAGGCGCTGGAGGACACGCGCTTCCCAGCCGAACGCTGCCCGACCGCCGATCCGGTCCTCGCGCTCGGAGACGATCGGCACGTCCTCCTCACCGAGTACGTCGAGCCATCACCAGCTCCCAGTCCAGGCTTCGTGCTTGCGTGGTGTGCCGGGCTGCTCGGCCGACTCGCTGACCGACCCGCCGAGAACCTGCCGGCCGGCGGTGGCTGGCACCGCCTCGGCGCGACGCCATCGAGCGAGATCGACCAGGCACTCGTCCTCGGTGGGGACATCGGAGCTTCGGTCGCCGAGCTCGTCGACACCCTGGCCGTAGGCGATGACGGCTCGAGGCTGCCCGAGGGGTTGATCCATGCCGATCTCACGCCGTCGAACGCCGTCCCCCGGGGAGACGGGCCGCCGGTGATCATCGACTGGATCGGGGTGGGGCGGGGCCCGAGGGCGTGGGCCCTGGCGTGGCTGCTGTACGCGGCCGGCCCCCGGGGTGCCGTCAGAGCCCTGGACCGTTACAGCCGCTCGTTCCCGCTGTCAGAAGAGGAACGCGCCAAGCTGCCCGCGCTCATGATCGCACGGCCGCTGTCGCTCGATCTGTGGTCGGTCGCGCACGAACGCATGACACCGCGCCGAGCCGTCACCCGCTGCCGAGCGCACCGGGCCCGGGTCGAAGCGATCACCGGCGCTTTGAGAGAGTCGCTTCAGCCAGATCCGCGAGGTCGCACAAGCATCCCGGCGAGGACCGAGAAGCCGACGTTCCCCCGAACCGGCCGGCTCCTCACCGAAACGCTGCCCTTCGACGGCGGCCGGCCAGTCACGGCGTATGCTCCGTCGGCGCCGCCCGAGGCCATCATCTACTCCGGTGACGGCCAGCTGATCGCGTCATGGGCGGACGTCCTCGAATCGGCCGACCTGCCACCCACAATGATCATCGGTGCACACCGCTTGGACGACGAGCTGTTGCGGATCCGCGAGTACTCACCGGGCGACGGCGAGGCTGATACCACGTTCGACCACGCGCGGTTTGCGGCACACGAGAAGTTCTTCGTCGACGACGTCCGCCGATGGGCGCAGTCGCGCTTCGATATCGCTCTGCGTGCTGATCGAACCGCGGTGTTCGGTGTCTCGGCCGGGGGAGAGCTGGCGCTCGCCATGGGGCTTCGCCATCCCGAAATCTATGGCGCAGTCCTCTGCGTCTCGCCTGGCGGAGGTTACCGACCGCCTGCCCTGATGCCCAGAGCGCTTCCCCGCGCCTACCTCGTCGCCGGGACCGAGGAGCCGTTCTTCCTCGAGAACGCCACCCGCTGGGCGGACGCGCTACACGGCGCAGGCGCAGACGTAGTCATAACCCAGCGGACCGGGACACACGGAGGTGCGTTCTGGCGAGAAGAGTTCCCATTAATGGTGGCCTGGGCGTTCGGAGACTGACCGTCAGCAGCTCGAGAGCCCTGGATCCGAGCCGTCCGGTCACCGACGAACCCCGTCGGCGCACAGAACACCGGCGACGGCAAGTCAAACGAGGCGCTTCGAGTTGGCGCTCGGAGCGGCTGCGCCGCCTGCCAAGCCCCCCAGCAGCGTCGATCGGTTTCCGCGGGGAAGCCCACAGACGCTCATGGCCTTCGGTCGCCTCGGGGGGATGAGAATCGACCGCCGAGGCGGTCGATTCACCACACAGATCCCCGCGGACCGTCTTGCGTCGTCGTCTAGCTCCAGCCCGGTGTGCGGCTTGCTTCCTCCATCCACTTGAGTAACTCCGGTCGCTGCGCCTCGTCCAAGCTGGTCACCTTGACGTAGCGCGTCCGATCCGTGGTTCCCAGTGGCGGCGGATAGCCGAAGTCCGGACCGCCCAGAAAGACGACTGACCGACACGTCGTAAGCCGCCATCTCGATGATCCACCCGAGTTCTGGGAGCCCCGTAGTAGGGCCGCTTCCACTTGACGGCGAACTGAAGGCCGGGGATGGTCGCTCGGATCGAGTCGCCCAGAAGCCTCACGATGGGCTGCAGCTGCGGCATCTGGCACTCGGACCAGTCGTCGATGTCGGAGTGGCTCGTCGAGGGCTCCGGCGGCGTTCGCCCAGCATTTCCCTTGACTGCTTTCGGCACCGCCTGTCCTCCTACCCTCCGGCCCGACAGTCGGCTCGGGCCTCGAGCCGACCACGGACATAGTGTTCCATCTCGGGCGTCGCCTCGCGGGTTCGAGCAAGCACCTACTCGGCGATCCCGACGCGGGCTTGCACGACTGCCGCCGCCATGAGATCCGCACCGAATGTTCGGGCGGCTCCGGGACGATCGGCGTGCACGTTCGGAGCGGCATCGGCCACGGCGTCGACGTCGATGGAGGATCGTGACGCAGCGATCGCCACCGCGCTGAGCGAGCTCATCGCTAAGGCGGCTCCCAAACAGAAGTCGACCGCGACGGTGACTCCATTGTCCAGCGCCGCCAATCCCGAGTCGGTCACCGCCTCCTGAGCTCCCGCCCACAAGCGAGATCAGGAGGGCCGCCGCGTTGGCCGACGACCCGATCCCGAACGTGGACCGGCGGCGAGGGTAGATGAAGCGAGGTGACGCCAGCGCTCGCATCGAAGCCACGCTCGCGGGGGACAGTCCCACTGCCGCTTCGAGCAGGGATGACTGATTGGGCGCGTACACTCGTGGTTGTGTCGACGGTGGAGCAGCCGGAGGAGCCGAGGGTGCACATCTACGCGCCCGAGGAGGCCCTCCGAAGGGCACGACCGCTGCCTCGGCGAGAGGATCTGGTGATTGAGGACGTGTCCGGCGAGGAGTGGGACGCGTTCGAGGAGGCTCTCGCTGAGGCATGAATGACGCCCGGCGGGCGGGCGTGGTTGTCGACACGATGGTCATCAGCTGGCTGCTCGAAGACCGCCAGCTCCCTCGTGCCGATCGTTATCGAGCACTGATCGGCACGGAGCCCGTGCTCCTGGCGTTCCAAACCGTCATGGAACTGCGCTTCGGTGCATTGCAGGCCGGTTGGGGAGAGCTCCGGCGCCGACGCCTGGAGTGGCGCCTCGCTGGGTTCACGGTCGTTCAGCCCGACGACGAGATGATCACGGTCTGCGCCAAGCTCCGGAGCGATTGCCGGCGCGTCGGTCACGCTCTTGGCGACAAGCTCCACGATGGCGACCGATGGATCGCTGCCGCTGCCGTACGCCTCGGTTGCCCGCTCGTCTCCCACGACGGCCTGTTCAGGGAGACCCCGGGACTCCAGCTGATCGCGGCTGAGGGTGCCTGATTGAGATCCCTAGCAGACGTCGTGGCGCCTGCACGAGGTCCCGGCGCCGTCGCCGTAGGCGCAAGACAGCCCGGACCATGAGACGATCGACCGTGGCTGGAAGTGGCAAGACCTCTCCCGTGAGGGATCGTCGCACGGGGATCGACTTGCGGCACAGGTCAACGGCGCCGCGCCACACTCCCCAGCCTTCCATGGCCATGGTTACCATGTGTTCATGAGCGATGCGGTTCCACCCCAGCTGAGGCTCGACCTCGTCATCCTCGACTGCCCCGACGCGCTGGTGCTCGGTCGCTTCTATGAAGAGATTCTCGGCTGGGAAATGGAAGAGGGTTCCGACGCGAGCTTCACCACCCTTGTGCCACCCGGTGGCGGGCTGAGCTCGGACAACCCAGAAGGACGCACGACGCTTGCCTTCCAACGGATCGATGACTGGGTGGAACCCACGTGGCCCGGCGGCGGCCACCCGCAGCAGTTCCACCTCGACTTTTCGGTTCCCGACATCGCGGCGGCGGAACCAGCGGTCGTAGCTGCGGGTGCGCGCGTGCACCACCATCAGCCCTCGAAAGACGGCGCCTTTCGCGTCTACCTTGATCCGATGGGCCACCCCTTCTGCTTGATCGGCGGCTAACCAGCGCTCGTCCACGATCAGCGGTGGCATGAGCTGACGTTCGACGCCGGACCGCACGTCCGGACACCGCAATGACCGATCGATGATCGGGCGCCTACTGACGTGTGAACGTTCTTTACTCCTCGACGAAGCCGCCAGAACTGGATGGAAGGATCGGTAGCATGGCACTTCGCGATGAGATGTGAGGCGGTGCCGACTCGGGTATCCAGACTCGCGTCGAGGATCCGAGGTTGGGCGATCCGCGTTACGTGCTCGGTCGGCGAAAGTGCATGTCTTCGATGTCGTAGTTGAACATGGAGGGCAGACAGTCATCGAGGGCAGTACGGCGACGACGCCGTCGGCAGGGACGAGCCAGTCGAGTTCGTCGGTCACAGTGCTGGCGTAGCCTCCTACCGGCTGATACCCGAAGGCCACCGCTGCGGTGGTGTCTCAGACGATCGGCCCCAAGACCACGAGGCGCCCGTCAGCAAGGACGACCGAGTGGCGGAGGCGGACCAACTCGTGCACGAGTTACTGGCTGCCATCGCCAGTAGTGACGTGGATGCGGCGCTGTCACGAGTAGCGCCCGACGTCGTGCTCGTTTCGGACGGTGGCCCTCCCGTCGAGCGGCGCGCCGCCCGGTAGTGGGCGCCGACCGTGTCGTTCGGCTGCTCGTCAACTTGAACCGCCGCCAGTACGGCCGTGCAAAGTTCACGATGCCTCACATCAACGGCTCTCCTGGGCTCCTGATCTGGTTCGACGAGCGAATCGAGATGGCTCTTGCCTTCGAAACCGATTCGGCCAGCATCTCGCGCATTTGGGTGGTCCGGGCGCCCGCCGCAGCGAGATCCGGCAGGCGGACACCTCGATCTACAGCCAGACCAAAAAGGTCGGCAGACGGTTCGCGAGCCAGCCTGTCGGATCTCTGAACGCTACGGTTCAGCCGCGGCGTCTAGGTGGATTATCAATCAGACGGTTCCTTCTTCCTCATCGTGCAGGAGGCGATAGCACTTGGCCGTTGTCGACGATCCTGGACGGTCGGCGCCAGCCAGCCGCGAGTGCCACGAGCGAACTCGGGCGGGCGAGATCTTGCCGAGCTCGACATCGCCCAGAACCGGAAGGATGTGGAGCCTGAGAAGCCCGGCGTAGAGCTCCCTCGTTCGGGGACGGATCGCTGCACGCTCGGCCAGCCAACGCCTCGCGTAATCTTCCAAGCTGACCTTGCCGGCGTTCACCGCGACCCACGTTCCCCCGGTCAGGTCGGCACGAGTCCGTGCAAGGAACTCGTCCGCGCTTCGTGCGGAACGTCGTGGGAGCGGTGTACCACACTCGGTCCACTCGATAGTGCGCTTGATGGGAAGCTGATAGAGGCGGCCTGTCGTGAACCCTCGTGGCCCGTTGCGGCTGCTCAGGGGAAGGATGCGGTCGGTGGCGGACCGCCCCGGCCCGGCTGCGTCCGCGCGATGGACGCGCGATCGGTCCCACCTCGGGCTGAGCTACGTCGTGCTGACATCGAGGCGGACTTCTGATCCGTAGTCTCCGAAGGGTCTCTATTTGGTTGTATCCAGTGACGTTATCGCAGGTCATGATGGGTTCGGCGTCCGGCGAGTGGTGCTGAGAACGGGCCGATGACGACCGGTAGTTTGCCAACGGCTTTCCAACCAAGGGGTGATCGGCATACGCACCTTTCCGGACGCTGGTCACGCCAGCCGAGCCGTTGGGACCGTGAAGCCGGCACGCAGCACGAGGTAGACGTGGAGCGCGGTCGCGTCGCGCAGTCTCCCGACAGATGCGACCTGGCCGCAGGCTGTCTGAGTGAACGCGATGCTGCGGCCCTGACTGGGAGACGAACGGGTCCGGTAGACGAGCGGCGGAGGCCGTTGTTGCCACCAGTCGTAGGCGGCGTCGGTCAGCCGTCCACAGGTCTCAAGGAGCGGGTCCGGATCCACTCGCCGTCCGACGTCGATCCGACCGGTGCTCACCCGGTCGTCGAGACCGAGGACGTCGAGGTTCGCTTGGAGGGTCAGGTGCAGCGCTGAGGGCATCGAGTCGAGCCCGACAAGGAACAGCTCACCATCCGCGTCGGTGAGGTCCCGCGCCGGGAAACGCTCTCGGGCGGCAGCGGCCGGGCGGTTGGCCGCATACCGGACCCGGAAGCGGCCCGAGAGCGGATCGAAGCGGCCGACGGGACGGGAGTGGGGCGACCAATCCCAGTGGTCGGGGTGGACAGGATCGATCCTCCACCACCGTCCCCGGGTCGGGGACAGCCGCAGCCCCCTGGGCCTGCCGGCGGGGAAGCCCGTCAGGATTGGTCCGCCGCAGCCCGTATGAGCCGGACGACCGTATGGACCTGGCCGGCGGCGAACAGGCTGGCGAGGCTGCGGCCATGCAGATCGTCCCGGGGAACCCGCATTAGCGCGTCGGCCGTCTCGGCATCCGGTGTGACCTCGCGCAGGGCGCTCAGCACGGCTCCAAGGCCCGGCCTCGTTTCGCCGCGGCGGGTGTCGAACTGCCAGTCGGGGTGGAGGGTGCGCGCCCCGGAGCGCCAACCCATGAGCTGCCCACGTTGGCGCCGGCGGTCAACTCCCTTGCGGTCCCCGATGGAACTGACGAGGGCGACGACGGAGGCGGTGTCCAGGGCCGAGACGGCACCCGCCTCCATGCGATCCCGCTCGCGGCGCGCATTGACGACGCGCGCAGCAGAGCCGGCGCCGGGAGGAACCGCTCCAAAGGGATCCGTCGGTCCCTCCGCCTCCTCGGCCAGGAACACGACGGCCTCCGCGAGGGCAGGGTCCTGGCTACTGCGCTCCTCCAGAACCTTGATCGCCTCAGCCAACGACGAAGCCATGGGCCACCTCCGAGTCAAAGTCTACAGCGTCTACGGATACTGTGTCTACACTGTCTACCGAGACTGAGCTAGTCGTCAGGCAGATCTACAACGCCCAGGGTTGAGCGATACCTCATCGCCTCGTCGCTGGCACCGAAGTCTCGCCCCTGCGAGGTTCTACGGGACGGCCGCCGAAGTAGAAGGGTCTCGACGGGATGGCCGTGCGGAGACGCTGATCGGACGGCCAGTGCTTACGCGTCTCGGACAGCGCTTGCCGAACGGCAGCGGCGGTAGTACGGCCGGCCGGCAGCCGTGGAATCAGGGACGCGAAGATTCGGTTCAGGTTGTTCGTCGGCACCGCAACCACCATGCGGCGGACGAGAAAGCTCTCGACGTAGCCAATCGGCTCCGCGACTTCCTCCGCGGTCGCGGCGCCGCGCGCTCTCAGGTCGAACAGGTGGAGCAGCAACGGATAGGTGGTTGCGGCTCCCCACCGCGCCAGCCGCCTTAGCGCGGCACGGGTCTGTGGGTGCTCTTCGGTCGCAGGGTCCACGATCTCTCCGGCGAGCTTTGTCGTGAGCCGCTTGCCGCTCGGTAGTCGGACGTCGTCGCGATCAAGATCGACGTCGGCGCCGATCGTCGTCTCGCTCGTCACGCGTGGCGGGGTCCGCTTCCTCACGAGGGCTCCTCTCTTCGGTAGTTCGGCATGACGTGGATGACCAACAGGATCGCCGCCGCGTCTCGTGGCCCCTGGACCTCGACGGCGATGACGTCGAGCTCGCGCCCGCGCCATCCTTCGCACGTACCGCTCGCCGACGCCGAGCAGCTTCGCGACGGTCTCGATGTCAACGAGCTCGGGAAAGGACAACTGCTCCATCTGCTCCTTCTTTCGTTGGGTATCTCGGTTTCCTTGCGAGTATGAATCGCTCCTCCGTGGCCACAATCAGCCCTCCTTTTCCTTTGTTACGAACTCCGTGGACGCAGCAGGACGGGAGCGGACCGGTGGTGTCCGTGGCCGGCTGCGGAGACGCCGCCGCCGCCCGATGTGACGTTCTTCTTGCTCCTTCGTGACCTCCACGCACCGTGAGAGGTGCCGCTCCCAAATCACTCCAAGATCGCTCACGGGAGGACTCACAACGACCGTCATCACGAACTAAGAGCCCACCACAGGATAAACCGCGCGGAGTAGCATGCTCTCGTAGAGGCAAGCCGCGAAGAGCTCACCGTCATCTTCTCGACAGTGATGCCGCACCTGAACGAGCGTCAGCGTCGGGTGCTGGCGGGATCTGTCGCGACGGCGCTCGGGCGTGGCGGCAAGACGGCCGTCG
>JBOGHY010000143.1:0-6872 GCA_050742375.1 Acidimicrobiales bacterium
AGCGGTCTTCCGACCGCCTCGGCCATCGCCGCGTAGGCGGCGTCGTAGGAGCTCATGGTCTCGCGAAGCGACCAGATGCGACCGAGTCGCGGTCCAGGCGGATCGAGGACGATGTCGAGCCGGGCGAGCCAAGCGATGGCCTCTGAGCCGGACGCCGCATCGAGCAGGTCGAGGCGCACGAGGCGCCGCAGCGCGCTCACCGCCTCAATCAGAGCGTGAGCAGCTGAGGCGAGGACAACTCGTGGCTCGGGCTGCATGTAGCGGGCGAGGAGCCCATCGGCGCCCTGGCGGTGGCGCCCGGCGATAACGAGCTCGACGAGGGCGGAGGCATCGAGCGGCAGGACATCTTGCTGGTCAGCGGTCTCGGGCAGTACGGGCCTTCCGGATCAGCTCGCTGACCTCAACGTCCACGCGGTGGCGATTCTGGCGGATCTGCTCGACCAGCTCAGCACGATCGAGCTGGTCGAGCGCGAGACCGCGCCGGAGCGCCTCGACGGCACGTCGGTTCTTCGAGACGCCGGACGCCCTGGCAGCTGCGTCGAGGGCCTCGTCAACCTCGGCGGGGACGTTGCGTAGGTAGAGAGTGACCACTAAGGCAACATGCTAGCAGTATCGCAAGCAAGTTGCTTGCGCAGGGCGAGCTGCGCGCGGCGCTAACCGGCGGTGACCAGGTCCGTCAGGCGCTCGGGCAGGTCCTCGGTCGAGAAGCGAAGCCGCGCGATGTGCCGGTTTCGCTCCAGCAGCTCGAAGTCAGGGGCATCGAGGAACCGCCCGAGGCGCTCGGCGTCTCCGAGGTCGAACCAGGAGAAGCCGTAGCGTCGCAGCTCGATAGAGACCGGGTAGGCGCCGATGGCGAGGGGCTTTTTGTGTAGCGCCGACTCGATCGCCGGGTTGCCGAAGCCTTCCCAGGTGGAGGGCAGGACGACGGCGTCGCAGGCGGCGTAGGCGTCGGCGACCCCGCACTCGCCCCCGCGCAGGATGCGCACCCCGAGGCCTGCGGCGGCGTCGAGGAGGCGCCGGAGCTCGTCCTCGTAGCCGTCCTCGGCAGGCCCAAGGAGCCAGTAGGTGGCGCCGATGGCCGCCGCCAGGAGCAACCCGCCGGCCACGTTCTTGCGGCGGATAGCCCGTGTGGGCTGGAGCAGCAGGCGTTCCCCGGCTCCCACCTCGAAAGCTCCCCTTGTCTCGTCGCGAGCCCCCCGAGGCGGATCCGGCTCGAAGCAGTTGTACATCGTGACAGCCTCGATCCCCCGAGCGGCTAGCTCGAGGCGAGAGCGCTCGTTGATGGTCACGTGCCGCCAGCAGGGGTCGTCGGGCGGCCCCGCACGCTCGGAGAGACCCGGGCGCTGCCAGACGAGGTCGTGATGGCGAAGGACGGCCGGGCGGCCTCTGAGCTCGGCGGCCAAGGCCCTCCCGGCTCGAGGGTTGAGCGGGAGCGAGCAGCAATTCTCGACTACGACGAGCTCGGCCTGCGACAGCGCTGCCCGCAGCTCCACTTGGTCGATCGGCCCGATCGCGTCTGCGGCGAGGCCGTCTATGAGGACGTCGGCGGTGCCGGAACCGGCGATAGTGACGACCTCGACGCCGAGCACCTCGAATGCCCGTGCCCACTTTGCGGCCTCGACGGCGACGCCATCTGTCCCCCCGAGGCGGTACGACACGACCGCCACCTGCCGCGGCAGGCGCGGCAGGAGGGGGGGCACGGCCGCACGGTACCGCCGGGGCGGCGGCACCCTACAGCCCGGGTGAGGGCTCCTCGCCGCCGGCTGGGTTGGGGGAGCGGCTAGAACGAGTGGATGGCGCAAGTCAAAACTGCCCTTATCACCGGCGTCACGGGCCAGGACGGTTCCTACCTCGCCGAGCTCCTGCTCTTACAGGGCTACAAGGTGGTCGGGATGGTGCGGCGGTCGAGCACGGTGAACTTCGAGCGCATCGCCCACATCCAGGACCGCATCACACTTGTTCCCGGAGACGTTCTCGATGAGGTCTCGATCCTCGAGATCCTGCGCGAGCACCGCCCGAGCGAGGTCTACAACCTGGCAGCCCAGTCGTTCGTCCAGACGTCCTGGCACCAGCCGGTCTTCACCGGCGAGGCGACGGCGCTCGGGGTGACGCGCATGCTCGACGCCATCCGCCTGACCGATCCCGAGATCCGCTTCTACCAGGCGAGCAGCTCGGAGATGTTCGGCAAGGTCCGCGAGGTGCCCCAGACCGAGCGCAGTTCGTTCCACCCGCGCAGCCCCTACGGGGTGGCGAAGGTCTATGGCCACTGGATCACGGTCAACTACCGGGAGAGCTACGGGATGCACGCCTCCTCGGGCATCCTCTTCAACCACGAGAGCCCCCGCCGCGGCCTCGAGTTCTCCACCCGCAAGGTCGCCCATGGCGTGGCCAGGATCAAGGCCGGCATCGACAAGGAGCTGCGCATGGGCAACCTCGACGCCAAGCGCGACTGGGGCTATGCGGGCGACTACGTGAAGGCGATGTGGGAGATGCTCCAGCAGGACGAGCCGGACGACTACGTCGTCGCCACGGGCGAGACTCACTCGGTGCGCGAGCTCTGCGAGGTCGCCTTCGACCGCGCCGGGCTCGACTGGGAGGCCCACGTCGTCGTCGACGAGTCCTTCTTCAGGCCGGCCGAGGTTGACCTCCTCGTGGGAGACGCCTCCAAGGCGAGGGAGAAGATCGGCTGGACCACCGAGGTCGCCTTCCCCGATCTCGTGCAGATGATGGTCGACGCCGACATCGATCTCCTCTCGTCGTAGCTCGGGCCCCCTCGGCGAGCTCAGGCGACCTGCGGCGGGGCTCGCTTGGATCGTGGCGGCCCCTGCCCCCTACCATGGTGGCGATCCAAATGGCGCCAGCCGTCCGACTTCGTGAGGCCGTCGCCCTCGCCGGTCGCTTTCCTCTGCTAGCCGGAGTGAGCCTCGACGTCGACGAGGGCGAGATCGTGCACGTCCAAGGCCCGAACGGGGCCGGCAAGTCGAGCCTGTTGAGGCTGTGCTGCGGGCTCGTGCCGCTCAGCTCGGGCGAGGGGGTGGTCCTCGGGCACGACCTTTCCCGCGACCGCCGATCGCTGCGGCGCGAGGTCGGCCTCCTCGGGCACGCCTCCTTCCTCTACGACGAGCTGTCGGTCGAGGAGAACCTCTCTTTCGCGCTCCGGGCGGGCCGCTTAGGCGCCCGTGCGGCGTCGGCGAGGGCGTCGGAGGCGATCGTCCGCCTCGGCCTCACCCGCCGGGCCGGCCTCAGGGTCTCCAAGCTCTCGGCCGGCCAGCGGCGCCGTGCGGCCATTGCGGTGCTCTACGCCCGGCGGCCGGCACTGTGGCTCCTCGACGAGCCGCATGCGGGGCTCGACGAGGAGGCTCGCCTACTCCTCGACGAGCTCGTCGGCGAGGCGCGATCGGAGGGCGCGACGGTGATGCTCGTCTCCCACGAGCTCGAACGGGCAAGGGGGATCTCCGACCGGGTGCTGTCGATGGCAGGAGGCCGCACGGCCGCGCCCGGTATGCCGCCGTGGCCTCCTTCGATGTCGGATCCGGGCGACGGGCCCGCCCCGGCTGCCGTCCCTGCTGAGGCAGCGGGCGGCCGTCTCGCCAAGGAAGTCGTCCATGTGGCGTGACGCCGCCCTCGTCTGCGGAAAGGATCTGCGGATCGAGGCGCGCTCGCGGGTGACGCTCAACCAGGTCGTGCCCTTTGCCGCCGTCGTCGTGCTGCTCTTCGGGCTCGCCCTCGGCCCGGACCGGGGCGTGCTCGCCCCCATCGCCGCCGGGCTCTTTTGGGTGGCCGTGGTGCTCTCGACGATCCTCGCCGTCCAGCGCAGCTTCGCCGTCGAGTCGAGCGACGAGGCCCGTGACGCGCTGCGTCTGTCGGGTCTCGACCCGGCAGGCATCTTCCTCGGCAAGGCGGCCGCCGTGCTGGCGGAGCTCGCCGTCTTGGAGGCCGCTCTCACCGTTGCCATCCTCGTCCTTTACGGCGTCCACCTCGAGGGCGCCGGTGTGCTCTTCGCCTCGGCCGCCCTCGCCTCTGTGGGGTTGGCGACCGTCGGCGTGCTCTACGGGGCGCTCGCCTCCGGACTCGGAGGGCGCGAGACGCTGCTGCCCCTGCTCTTCCTGCCGGTGATCGCCCCCGTGCTGCTGGGCGCCACCAAAGCCTGGGACCTGGCGCTCGCCGGGAGGCCGGCGGCGGCGGGCGGTTGGGTGGCCCTCGTCGGAGTCTTCGCGGCCCTGTACGCCGCAGTCGGCACGATCGCCTTCGGCGTGCTCTTGGAGGACCGGTGACCGTCGTCGAGCGCGCGCCGGGTCGGGGCCGGGCGGCGCGGCCCGGTGGAGTCCTGGCGGAAGCCCGGGCGCCCCGCCAACGCCCGTCGGGGGAGCGGGCGGTGCGCTACCTCGGGGCGGCGGCCCTCGGGGGCGTCGCGGCAACCGTGTGGCTCGGTCTCGCCGTCACGCCGAACGACGAGAACATGGGGAGCCTGGTGCGGCTGCTCTACGTCCATCCACCGATGGCTTGGGTGGCCTTTCTCGCCTTCGGCGTGGCAGCCTTGGCGAGCCTGCTCTATCTCTGGCCCCGCACGAGGGACCGCCGCTTCGACCGCCTTGCCGGCGCATCTGCCGAGGTCGGGGTCGTCTTCACCGGGCTCACGCTCGTGACCGGGTCGATCTGGGGCCGCCCCACCTGGGGGGTGTGGTGGACCTGGGATCCTCTCCTCACCACGACGGCGCTCCTTTTCGTCCTGTACCTCGGCTACCTGGCGCTGCGGGCGGTGCCGGGGGATCCAGAGGTCGTGGCGCGGCGCTCGGCCGTCGCCGCCCTCGTGGCCGCCCTGGACGTCCCGATCGTCTACTTCTCGGTCACCTGGTGGCGCAGCCTCCACCAGCCGCCGACCATCGACCTGGCGGGCCGGCACCTCTACGTCCACGGCATCATGGCCTGGACGCTCCTGCTCGGCTTCGTCTCGTTCACCCTCGTCTATGCCTGGCTCGTCGCCCACCGCTACCGCCTGGCGCGTCTCGCCGACGTCGAGCACGAGGAGGGCCTCGCGGCCGCCCTCGCCGAGCGCCGCGAGGAGGCCATAAGGTGAGCGGCTACGTCGAGGCCGGCTACGTCGTCGCCCTCGCCACGCTTGGCGGCTACTCGCTCAGCATCCTGGCGCGCGAGCGGGCCTCGCGCCGCCGGCTGCCGGACGGCGCCGGCGGCGCTGTAGAGGCCGCCGAGGGCGGTGACGGCCTCGGGGCGATCGAGCGCGAAGCCGGCACCCGATGAGCAACGCGGCGAGGGCGGGTCGCAGCGTGCCGCGCCGGCGGCTGCTCCTCGCGGGCGGCGTGATCGTCGCCGTCATCGGCTTTCTTGTCTTCAAGGGGCTCACCTCGGCCATCGTCTTTTTCAAGACGGCGAACGAGGCGGTGGCCCAGCGTGCCCAGATCGGCAACTCCGATTTTCAGCTCGAGGGCACGGTCATGCGCCACAGCGTGCACCGGGTGGGGGGGGACGTCTACCGGTTTGCCATCGAGTCCAAGGGCGTCACCGTCGACGTCACCAACACGGGCTACCCCCCCCAGATGTTCCGTCCCGGTCTGCCCGTGGTGCTCGTCGGCCACTTCGTCGGGGTGAGCGACGCCTTCGCCTCCGACCAGATCATGGTGAAGCACTCCCAGAAGTACATCGCGGCGCATCCGAACAGGGTGAAAGCGGCAGACGGCTCGACGAGATGAGCCGGCCGAGAGAGCGAAAGCAGGGCGGGATGATCGATGCGTCGCGGGTGCCGGCATGAATGCCGTGCTCGGCCAGGTGGGCGTTGCTCTCGGTCTCGTCTCGGCCGTCGCAGGTGTCGTGGCGATCCTCGGGGGCCTGCTCTTCGGTCGCAGCTCCTGGCAGCGCGCCGCCCCGAAGGCGGCGCTCGGCGTGCTCGCCGGAGCGCTCCTCGCCACCGGGGCGATGGAGCACGCCCTTGTCACCCACGACTTCTCGCTTGCCTACGTAGCCGACAACAACAGCCTTGAGACGCCGCTTTTGTACTCGGTGACCGGCATGTGGGCGGCTCTCCAGGGATCGATCCTGTTGTGGGCGCTCGTGCTCTCCGGCTACCTGGTCGCGGTAGCGAGGCGCTTTCGATCGAGGATGTCCGACCCGCTCGTAGCCGTCGCCATGGCCGTCGCCCTCGGGGTGACGATCTTCTTCTTCGGTCTCATGGCAGGCCCGGCGAACCCGTTCGTCACCGTGTCGGGGGCGGTACCGCACGACGGGCTCGGACCGAACGCCCTCTTGCAGGACAACCCGCTCATCGCCTTCCACCCCGTCTTTTTGTACCTTGGCTTCGTCGGCTTCACGGTCCCGTTCGCCTTCGCCGTAGGTGCACTTGTCACGGGGCGGCTCGGGGAGGGCTGGCTCATCGAGACCCGCCGCTGGACCGTCGTGGCGTGGGCGTTCCTCACCGTCGGGGTCGTCATGGGCGCCTGGTGGTCCTACCAGGTGCTCGGCTGGGGCGGCTTTTGGGCCTGGGACCCCGTCGAGAACGCCGCTCTTCTGCCGTGGCTCTGCGGTACGGCCTACCTGCACTCTGTGATGGTGCAGGAGCGGCGCGGGCTCCTTCGGGTCTGGAACCTGTCGCTCCTTCTGGCTGCCTTCTCGCTCACCATCCTCGCCACCTTCCTCACCCGATCGGGCGTTCTCGTCTCGGTGCACGCCTTCAGCGACGACTCGGCGCTCGGTCCGGCGCTGCTCTCGTTCTTCGGGCTCGTCGTCGCCACCGGGGTCGGGCTTATCGCCTGGCGGGGCGATCGACTCGCCTCGCCAGGCTCGATCGACTCGCCGATCAGCCGCGAGGGCGCCTTCCTCGTCAACAACCTGCTCTTTGCCGCCTTTGCCGTCGTCGTGCT
>JBOGHY010000144.1:0-9984 GCA_050742375.1 Acidimicrobiales bacterium
GTGCAACCTCCGCTGTGTGTACTGCATGCCGGAAGAGGGCCTCGTCTGGTTGCCACGCTCGGAGATCCTGAGCTTCGAGGAGATCGAGCGAGTCGCCCGAGTGGCGGCCGGGCTCGGGGTCGACTCGGTACGACTGACCGGGGGCGAACCGCTCCTGCGGGCAAGCATCGTCGACCTCGTCGAGCGCCTCGGTCGTATCGGTTTCGCCGACCTCTCCATGACCACCAACGGGACCGGGCTCGCCCGCCTGGCGCCGTCGCTCGCGGCAGCCGGCCTCGACCGGGTCAACATCAGCTGCGATTCCCTCCAGCCAGAGCGCTTCGCCCAGATCCGCCGCCGTGGCGTGCTCGGCAATGTCCTCGGAGCCATGGACGCCGCCGAGCGGGCAGGACTCCGCCCGCTGAAGGTCAACGTCGTTGCCATGGCGGGTGTCAACGAGGACGAGATCGTCGACTTCGCCGCCTTCGCCCGAGACCGGTCGGGTCGTTCGCTTCATCGAGTTCATGCCCCTCGATGCCGACGGCGCCTGGCAGCGCTCGAGCGTGGTGCCCGGCGAGGAGATCCTCGCCCGCATCAACGCCGTCTGGCCGCTCGAGCCGGCGAGCTCGCGGTCCCTCGAGGCGGCGCCGGCCGACCGGTATCGCTTCGTCGACGGCCGAGGTGAGATCGGTGTCATCACGAGCGTCACGAGAGCCTTCTGCGGTTCGTGCAATCGGCTCCGGCTCACTTCAGACGGCTCGATCCGGAACTGCCTGTTCGCAAACGACGAGCTCTCCGTGCGGGATCTCATGAGGTCAGGCGGAGACGACGAGGAGATCGCCCTTCTCCTCCGGCGGGCAGTGTGGGCCAAACGCGCCGGGCACGGCATCAACGATCCGGGGTTCCTTCGTCCCGCCAGGTCGATGTCGATGATCGGCGGCTGAAAGAAGATGATCGGCGGCTGAAAGAAGATGAGAGGACGTCTGCCACCCTGACATCGGATCGGATTATTTCTAACGTGCTCAGAAGTTTGTCGAGGGCGGAAAGACCGTCGTGATCCCCCTCGCGCCGCGAACTGCTCGGGCCGTCGACCTCGCCATCGGCGAGCGGGTCGCCGGCGCGATCTTCGTATCGTCTACCGGTCGACGCCTCGACCGTCACGGCATCGGGCGGATCGTGCGACGCGTCGCCAGACGGGCGGGCATCACCAAGCCGATCGGACCGCATACGCTTCGTCACGCGTTCATCACGGCCCCCTCGACGCAGGAGTGCCGCTGCGCGACGTGCAAGAGGCCGCGTCGCATGCTTATCCTCGGACCACGATGCGCTACGACCGCGCTCGGGTGTCGCTTGATCGGCACGCCACCTACATCGTCGCCACGTACATCGCTGGCGCCGCTCGCTGAGCGCGCATTCTGGGCGCCGACAATCCAGGTCGGCGCCCAGGTGACGCTGCACGAGATCGCCGATTCTGCATTCCGTCACATGCACGCTGGTCGCCAGGTTGAACGTCGTTCTGGGCGGTATCCAACAGCTCGGCGAATCCCGGGTGCTTGCTTCAGTTGCCACGCGACCGGCACTTCGGCCGGTACTTGCGTCGCAGTAACGGGGCACGTGACCAGTGTGGTTCAAGTCCACCTCCGCGGTAGGCAGCTACCTGGTTGAGCTGCCAGGCCTGCCACGCACGAACCTTCGGTGCTGCACCCACGGGGGACGCGGAACCACGTGTAACACAAGCTCAAACCGCTGGACGGACGTTCTGGTTGAGCCGGAACAGGTTTCCTGGGTCGTAGGCGGCCTTCACCTGTGAGAGACGCTCATAGTTCGCGCCGTAGGACGCACGCACCCGCTCGTCGCCTTCGTCGTCCATCATGAAGTTCACGTAGCTTCCCTCTCCGGCGTAGGGGTGCGTGGCTTGCCAGTAATCGACCGCCCATTGCTTGATGACCGGCGCGTTGGCGGGGTCCGGGTCCACCCCGACGATCACCTGGGAGAACGTCACCTCCCGGTGGGCCCACGACGTCTCGTCGCTACCTACGCGGCTCACCGCACCGTCAACCGGGTACAGGTGCATCGCCGAGTGCATCGTGGGCAGCTCGTCGGCGAACCGTGCGTGGGCCTCGACCCAGGCATCCGGCACGGACCGGAAGAAGTCACCCCTCCAGTACCACTGCAGGCCCGGCGGGTATAGGTCGTCGAAGGCGGATTGCAGGGCCGGGTACGGCGCCTCTCCGACACCGTCGAAGGCCGGCTCGAGGTCGCGCACGGGGGCGAGCGCCTCGGCTGCGTCGGCAGGATCGCCCAGGTAGCACCACACGATCGCGCACGCCTTGTGGAGGTGGAACGCCTCTGGGAATTGGGGCGCAGGTGGCACGGTCATCGTGGCAAAGAACCCGTAGAGTTCGTCGTCTTGTGCTGGCATGAAGTCCCGGTACCACCGAAGGACGTCGGCCGTGGCCGACGCCGGCCAGGCCGTCGGCCCGCAGACCACAGTGCCGACGGGGTGGAGCCGGAAGGTGAACGACGTGACCACCCCGAAGTTCCCCCCGCCCCCCCGGAGCGCCCAGAACAGGTCGGAATGATCCTCCTCCGAGGCCCGGACGATCCTTCCGTCCGCCAGGACCGCCTCTGCCTCGATGAGGTTGTCCACCGTCAAGCCGTAGCGGCGAGAGAGGTAGCCGTGGCCGCCCCCGAGGGTGAGGCCGCCCACGCCGGTCGTCGAGATGATCCCCGCCGGCGTGGCAAGGCCGTGCTCGCCGGTCGCGCGGTCGAGGAGTCCGAGCGTCGCGCCTCCCTCCACGCGCGCCACCCGCCGTGGCGCGTCCACCGCGACTGCGCACATCGGCGAGAGGTCGATCACCATGCCACCGTCCACGGTTCCGAAACCCGGACCGCTGTGCCCCCCGCCCCGCACGGCGACCGAGAGGCCGTGCCTCCGGGCAGCTTCCAGCGCGCTTTGCACGTCGGCGGTCGAGCGGCATCGGGCCACAACCGCCGGGCGGCGGTCGATCATGGCGTTGTAGACCCGGCGGGCCTCCTCGTACTGAGGGTCGTTCGGACCGAGGACCTCGCCGCTCATTCTGCGTCGCAGTTCGGTGGTGTCAACGAGTTGGCTCATGGTGGTCCCTCTTCTTGTCCGGGGCAGACCGCCCTCATGCTCTGAGCCAACGGTACGGATCCCGAACGTCCGGGTCATGACCGACCCTGATGTTTCTCGCACCGACCGGCGGGGTCAGATCTGACTATCCGCCCCCGTGCTCCGATGGCGGCAGGACCCGAGGCGGCCGGCGCGTCAGGTGAGGTTGCGGGCGGCGGCGTACACGGCAGCCTGGGTGCGGTTCGAGGCACCGGTCTTCATGAGGATGTTCCGCACGTGGTTCGCCGCGGTGTTGCCGCTGATGTGCAGTCGTGATCCGATCTGCTGGTTGCTGAGCCCGGCGGCGAGGAGGCGCAGCACCTCCACCTCGCGCTCGGTGAGGCCGTCTGCACCTTGTGCCTGACCGAGGGCGTCGAGGAGGCGCAGCACCCGCACCTGGCCGATCGGTTCTGCCAGCTCTCGAACCTGACGAGCGAGATCCTCCGCAGCCTCCGGGCGGCCCGTCGCCGAGCTGAAGAGGGCGTAGTAGGCGAGAGTCTCGGCAACGTGCACGGTCGAGCGCATGCGCCGGTCCATGGCCAGGGCCGAGTCGAAGTAGGCGTCTGCACTCGCATGGTCCCCGAGAAGGGCTGCGATGCGTGCCTGGAAGCGGTCGGCGCTCCCGAACGTGGCGATCAAGGTCCCGCAGACCAGGTTCATGCCCTCGTACTCGGCGAGCAGGGGGCGCAGGGTGCGTGCCGCGTCGCAATCGCCGAGAGCGAGCGCGCCCTCCACCATGAAGACCATCTCCATCGGCCACTGGGCCCCGTTCGTGTGCGTCCGCAGGTCCCGGCTCATGAGCGGCCGGAGGGCGCGTCGGATACCGTTGTCGATGCCGAGCTCGGTGTAGAGAGCGAGGAGCCCGGGAACCCACCGGCCCGAGAACGTCTCTTGACCATCGAGATACGGTCGGAATGCGGCGAGCCCGCCGGTCTCCCGTCGAACCATGAACGTCTGGACGCCGTGCGGGCCCTCGCTCATCTCGTCGCCGAACGACTCTTCGACCGTCTTGTCGGCCCAACGCTGTGCCTCGTCGAAGTCTCCACGCATGAAAGCCTCGGCCTGGGCAAGACAGTGGTACACGTGCCGGTAGTAGGGCTGCGCCGTGCTCTGTGCTGCACGGTGGGAGTCGACCACCGCCTCTTCGAGCTCGTCGGGCAGTCCGAGCAGATAGCTCACGGTGGCCCCGAAGTTGGCCGCGGCTCCGAGCAGCTCGTAGTCGCGGCTTGCCGACGCCATCCGCTGGACCTCGGAAGCCCGTTCGTGTTGCGTCCTCGCCATGTCCGGGGTCGTTCCGTGCCACAGGCTCGTCGTCAACACATGGAGGAGCGCGTGCTCGTCCTCCAGCCGGCGCCCGAGATCGATGGCGCGAGCGCCGACCTGGCGCGCCACTTCCATCTGGCCCGCCAGCGCGAGCGCGCGGCCGAAGCTGCCCATGGCCCGCACGTACATGGGATCGTCTTCGCCAATGGCGCATGCGTCAATAGCAGAGGAGAGCACATCGGCAGCCCTGGCGCCGACCAGGCCGGGCCGCCACGTGGCCTCTTCCATGCCCATCGCTGCACCGAGCCGGAGGAGCGGGTCGGGATCGTTGGCGAGGCGCTCGTAGAGGGCACGAGCCTGCGGGAACTCACAGGTTCTGACGTAATTCGCGGCGGCGAGCAACAGCATCCTCGATCGCCGGACAGGCTCGCATTCCGGAAGACTCGCGGCCCGCTCGAACCACGCAGCAGCGTCCTCGAACGCGAGGCTCCGCTCGGCGAGCTCACCTGCCTTCTCGCAGTAGTGCAGCGCCCGGTCGTGGAAACCGAGGACGTGGGCGGCGAGGTAGTGGCGAGCGAGTCGGGGGACGACCGAGGGGTCCGACCCCTGGCTCTCGAGGGCTTCAGCCGCCCGAGCGTGGAGTAGCGCCCGGCGGGAGTGCGGCATTCGGTCGGCCACCGCTTGGCGGGTCAGGGAATGCACGAAGCTGTACCGGCTCGCGCTCGGTTCGACGGGCTCGACAAGGCCGACGTCGAAGGCGAGGTCGACGCAGGCGATGGTTCGGTCCCCATCGACCTCTCCGGCCGCCACGAGGGTCGTGACGTCGAAAGTGTCGCCGAGCACCGCCGCCAGCTCGATGACGCTGCGCACGTCGTCGTCCAACCTCGCCAGGCGAGCCGCGAGGGTGTCACCGATCGAAGCCGGGACACGCTGGGTCGAGCCCAGAGCCCTCACGCCACCTTGGCGCTCGAGGTCCGCCCAGAGCTCGCGAAGGAAGAACGGATTGCCGCCGGTGCGAGCCCGCAGCAGGGCCGCTCGGGGAAGCGCCTCTCGCAGCGAGAGCCCACTCCGCAGGCTCACGTACTCCGCGATGGCTTCGGTGTCGAGCGGGCCCAAATCGAGACGACGGACACCTTCGAGTCGATGGAGTTCGGCGATGCGCGCAGAGAGCTCCTCGGATCTGTCGGGGGCGGTGGTCCGGAAGGCACTGAGCACCAGCAGACGTGAGGCGGTCGACGCCTGGAGGATGTGCTCCAAGAGCGCAAGCGTCGGCGGCTGCGCCCAGTGGAGGTCGTCGAGGAAGATCCCGAGCGGTCGCACAGCCGATAGCGTTGAGACGAACTCGGCGACGGCGTCGAAGAGATCGCGGCGAACTTCGTTCGTCTGCGCTACGTCGGCGAGGTCGGAACGGTGACGGGTGACGCTGGCCGCGAGCCGCCGCAGCTCGAGGCCACCTCGCTCCAAGAGCTCGCTGAGCGAGCCCTGCGGCGCGTTGCCGAAGAGATAGTCCAGCATCTCGGTGAAAGGGCTCTCCATCTCAGTGCCGTAGGATGAGCGAATGGCTGCGACCGCCGGGCAGGACTACCCGCGCTCCTACGCCCAGCTCAGAGGCTGGTTCTCCGAGGACGCGAAGTGTCTCGACTTCCTCGACTGGCTCCGCTGGCCGAACGGCTTCGTCTGCCCGCACTGCGGCCAGCGGAAGGGCTGGCGCGCGGCCGACCTCCGCTGGCGCTGCGCCGGCTGCGACCGGCGGGTCTCGGCGACCGCGGGAACGATCTTCCACAGCACCCGTACGCCGCTCACCGTGTGGTTCGCTGCCGCGTGGCACCTCGTGAACAGCAAGGTCGGCATCTCCGCCACCCAACTGCAGCGTGAGATGGAGCTGGGTTCGTACCAGACGGCGTGGGCGATGCTGCACCGGTACCGGTCGGTGATGGTGCGCCCGGGTCGTGATCGCCTGCGTGGTGACGTCGAGGTCGACGAGAGCTACCTCGGCGGTCCAGAGCCAGGCATCCCGGGTCGCGGTGCCCTCGGCAAGGTCCTCTTCGCCGCGGCAGTGGAGCTCGACGAGCACAGCTTCGGCCGTGTCCGGCTTGGGATCATCCCCGATGCGAGCGGCGAGAGCCTGGCGGCGTTCCTCGACGGCGCGGTCGAGCCTGGCGCCAGGGTGATCACCGACGGCTGGTCGGCCTACCCGGCAGCCACCCGTGACCGCTACGAGCACAGAGGGACCTCGATCGCGGCATCCGGCCTCCCAGCCCACGTCGTGCTTCCGGCGACCCACCGGGTGTTCTCGCTCGTGAAGCGCTGGGTCATGGGCACGTTGCAAGGCTCGGTCAGCCGCGCTCATCTTCAGGGGTACTTCGACGAGTGGGTCTTTCGTTTCAACCGTCGCCGTTCCCGCAGCCGTGGCTTGCTGTTCCACACCCTGCTCAGCCAGGCCGTCGGCGCTGGCCCGATCACCTACCACCAGATGCGACTGGCTGGCCGCACTCGTCCGCCCCCGCCCCCGCCGACCGGCGCTCGTTCTCGACCCGCCAGCCTCGACCTTGGCGATGCCGGTCTGCCCTGGCGGCGACTCGCGCTGCCCGGGGGCTGACCAGGGCACAAGCTAGGTTACGGCACTGAGATGGAGAGCCCTTTCGATGAATTCACCTTCCGATTCAACCGACGTAATGCCCGCAGCCGCGGTCTGCTCTTCTACCGACTCCTCGAACTCGCAGTCGACCACAACCCCATCCGATACCACGACGTTGCGATCGGCGGGCGTCCTCGCAAGATCATGCCGGCACCCCCACACAAGCGAGGGCATCCACCCAGTCTCGAGCGGCTACCGGCCGACCGCCCATGGCGGGTCGCTGACCTAGGCCACTCCGGTTAGATGGAGAACCCGATCACCTTTAACCAGTTCCTCATTGACGCCGACGAGCCGGCCGTCTTCCACACCGGACCGCGCGCCATGTTCCCGACGGTGTCAGCGGCCATCGGCTCGGTGGTGCCGCTCGAACGGCTGCGCTGGATCACCTTCGGTCATCTCGAAGCCGACGAGTGCGGCGCAATGAACCTGTTCCTCGCCGCTGCGCCCAACGCCCAAGTGGCCCACACTGTCGTGGGATGCATGGTGTCGATCAACGACCTCGCCGACCGCCCTCCGGTGCCCATTGCCCCCGACGGCTCGTTCGACCTCGGTGGCCGCCGCATCCGAAACCTCGACACTCCGCATGTGCCGCACGGCTGGGACGCCCACGTTCTCTATGAGGAGACCACCGGGACCCTGTTCTGTGGCGACCTCCTCTCCCAGGTCGGAAACGGACCGGCCCTGGCCACGACCGACCTTGTTGATGCCGCGGCACAGGCCGAGGACATGTTCGGCGCCACCTGCCTCACGCCAAGCACGGCGCCGACGATCCGCCGCCTCGCCGAGCTCGCACCGACGACGCTCGCGATCATGCACGGCTCGTCCTACACGGGCGATGCGGCCACCGCGCTACTCGTCCTGGCCGACGACTACGAACAGCGCCTCAAGAGAGCGAGCTGACTTTTGGCCGATCCTGGGACCACCAAGCCAACGACGTGGAACGGCTAACGAATCAGCTGCCACGTGAGGGCCCCTAAACGCGACGTCGTGCAACCATCGGAAGTGACCTGTATAACGCCGGCTCGGCACGCTGTCTTCGCATCCCGCGCGACGCTGCTGCTCACTCTTGCAAGCGTCACCGAACGTCCGATCTGGAACGCTGCCGTCGTCGACTCCGGGAGCCGTGAGGGCGAGCAGATCGACGGATCTTTCCCGCTCGTCGTCGACCACGTCATCTTCGACCCGCCCCGAATGTCCACGCCGATCGTCCGCGAGCTGCGCGAGCACTCGGTGCGGTCCTCGTGGCGAAGCCTGCAGGCCCGCGCCGGGATCGCTGATTATGCCGACACCCGGGTCGGCGGCGCTCCCAGTCAGACGACGGATTGCGCAGAACGCCCTGTTCGGTACGGCAGCAGGCACCCCAGCCGCCACGAGCGTTTGCCGCTGCAAGTACTTGGCGCTCCGGTTTGACTATCAGAGCCGACGCACCGAGCGGGGCAAGGAGCTGTCCTGTCTGTGCCGTTTAAATTTTGAGGATCCGCTACTGAAACGCCCCTGGGCTTGAGTGGAGCATGAGCGGACAGATCCCTGCCGAATCAGTCGTCACCCCGGTAGCGCTCGAGCAGAAGGGGGCGACTGGGCGTTGGAGTCCGGTCACCAGGTTGCCCCTTGGCTCGCTCACGACATGTCGCTGGCGGGCAACACTCGGCCGCTCGGGCGACCTGGCCACCCGGGCTCCGCCTGATCACTTCTACGCCCGCCTTGAAGTCTCGCTCAGGGGGCTCCCATCTGGACCGACCAGAGTGCCTCTTGTCAAGTCAATGGGCTTGGCTCGAACAAGGAGAAGAATGAACATGCACGATCCCCGGCAGGTCCTTCGTCGGGTTGGGGCAATCGGCGCCCTGTCTGCTGGCCTCGCGGCTGGCGGCTTCGGGGTGGCCTCAGCGCTCAGCCCGGCAGCCACGTCCGCGTCGCCCAGCGTGGCCAGCCTCACCGCGTCGATAGGCACGTCCGGCACGTCCGGTTCCACGTCCACCTCCCACTGCCCGAACATGGAGTCCAGCTCATCGAGTGGCACCACGTCTTCGGGCTCCACCACGAGTAAGCCTGCCTGAGGCGGCCGCTCCTTCATCGGTTCAGCTAACGCGCAGGATCTTCAGCTCGCCACCTGGCTCTACGAGCACGGCTAGGCGAGCGACGAGGGGCGCGACATCGCTGTCGATCAGGGTCCTGCCGCGAAGAAGGCTGCTATTGCAGTGAATGCCCAGAGGGACGTCAGATGCTCTGTCGTCGAGCCTCGACCTTGCTATTGCCTTGCTACTGAACCCTGGCGGATGGGCTGGATTGGGCGCGACGGGCAAGACTCGACACCCACCCTGAGCTGCCCATATGGGCGGAGGCGGACCGCCTGGACGGACGGGATGCGACTATTCGTCAGCATCCACAGGAATGGCACGGCGAACGTCGAGTACACGGGGACTTCGATCCGAGTCGGGCGGAGGTGGCCATGGGTCGAGGCAGCCGCCCGAATCGATTGGTAGGGATGCTCGACTACACGCCACCATTCGACATCGTTCACGAAGGCGCCGCTCTCGGCCATGCACGGGGGCAGCTGTGCTGCGGCAAGCATGCCGAAGGCTTGGTCCGCTACCAGGTCTTCGACTTGGTCGTTCCTTGCCTCGCGGATCCGGTCAACGTCGACGCAGAAGGAGTTCGCCGAAGCCGCCGGCAGACGCGCTCATTCCACCGGTTATCGTGCCAGGCGACGAGGACGTTGAGGTGGTGGATCACGTCAGCGACCTTACGACCGTGCGGGTACGGCGGGAGGCGAGGCGCCAAGGCCCCCCGAGTTGGAACCGTCGGCTGCACTGCGGGCGCTGAGGGTTTCGAGGAGCATCCTGCAGTAGGTCGCAGCACACCCCACGGCCAGGTGGGCATGCCGCGCACCGAGTCCACGGGTGGGACGGGACCGACCATGGTCGGGGCCATATTCGTTGCGTAGCTTGGCCACGCCGATCGCCACCTGGGA
>JBOGHY010000145.1:0-7031 GCA_050742375.1 Acidimicrobiales bacterium
CGGTCCAGATGGCCTGGAAATTCGTCCCCGTCCAGTGAAGCGGGTTCCAGGTGGCGATGGGCGTGCGGAACAACGGGTCGAGCTGGCCGGCCGCCACGGCGATCATGGCGTAGAGGGGGACGACGAACAACAGGATCAGCCAGAGCCCCCCGGGCACTGCGAGGCCGGCCCAGAGCCACTTCGGCCGCCACGTGTCCGAGGCGGCGAGCTCGGCCCTGCGCCGCTCGTGGTCCTCGCCGCGGGCCGACCGGGCGCGGGGGGTGCTGGGCGGCGGAGGTTCGCCTGTGGGGGATGTGAGCAGAAGCTCCGAGGGGCTCTCTCTGGGTTCGTCCCCGGGGCCGTCGCGCCGAGCCAAGTCGCCTTCTTACAGGCCGCCGCTGAACTGCTGCCAGTCCTGCTCCCAGACGGCGTCGGTAGCCGCAGGGAGCTCGAGCTCGTAGAGGCCGTGACGGAAGTAGGACGGCAGCACCACCGTCGACATGAGGCTCTTCGGCAGGATGCCGTCGGCGACGAGCCGGGCGGGGGTCATGCCCTTGATGGGCTGCATGTACCCGTTCCAGCTCGTGTTCTCGACGGCGTTGTGCAGGTCGAGGAAGTAGTTCAGGAACAGGTGGGCGAGGACCGGACTCTTCGCCGTCGAGAGCACCGCCATCGTGTCGTTGTTGCACGGCCCGCGGAGGTCCTTCGGGAACCAGTAGCCGATGACGTCGACGCTCACGCCCTTTGGCATGTAGCTCAAGGCTGCAGCCATGTCGCCCGACCAGGCGGAGTGGATCCAGATCTTGCCGTCGGGGACGTTCGTGTAGTCGTTGTTGTCGATCTGGATCTTCACATCGTTGTTCAGCTGCTCGAGCGAGTTGAGCGAGGCGGTCAGCTGGGCCACGTTCGTCGTGTTCATGTTGTAGACGCCGTTCTTCAAAAGGCCGAGGCAGAGGCCCTCGCGGTAGTCGTCCAGGATGGCGACCTTTCCCCGGTACTTCGGGTTCCACGGCATCGAGTAGCCATTGGCCAGCCTGTCGGGCCAGTACTGCCGGGCGACGTGGTCCTTCCGCCACGTCATGCCGGTCGTGTAGATCGTGTAGGGGACCGTGTACTGCCAGCCCTGGTCGTAGAACGGGTTTCGGAAGTCCGGCCATGCCTGGGCGATGTTCGGGATGTAGCTGTGGTTGAGCGGGCGCATGAGCTTTGACTCGATGAGCGGCCCGAGCACGTCGATGGTCGGGATGAAGACGTCGAAGTCGACCTCGCCCGAGTGCAGCTTGGTGAGCGCGTCCGACATGGTCTCGAAGGTCGTGACCTGGACCTTGCACTTGTACTTCTTCTCGAAGTTCTTGACGACCGCCTCGTTTATGTAGGCGACCCAGTTGTAGAGCTGGAGCGTCGCTCCCGTCTCGGGCTTGAGCCCCGAGGCGATCGCCTCGTTGCCCGAGGCGATGGGCCAGCGGACGGGGTGGTTGGGGCGGGGGAGCGGGATGCCGCCGGCGCCTGTCGCCGTCGTCGTGGGTGAGCTGCCCGTCGAGCCTGTGCTGCCGGCGGCCCCAGGGCTGGAAGACCCGCAGGCCGCCAGGACGGAGCCGAGCCCGAGGGCGCCGGCCCCGGCCCCGGCCGCCTTGAGCACGTCGCGGCGCGACATGCCGCGCTTTTGGAGCTCTCCGATGAGGCCTTCGCGGTACTCCTCGAAGCTCTTGCCGCTTATGCCCTGGCGCCGTTCGGTGTAGTTCTCCCGTGGATGACTCGTCACTCCACGTCACCCCCTTCTTGCCGGTCAGTGGCGCCCGTACCCCTGACTGAATGGTCGATCAAAGTCAACCACCCACGCTACGCGACCGCAACGCCGCAGGGTGATCGCCCTCTCAGGTTTCGCCGACCGCACGGGCGAAGCGGCGGAAGTTGTCGAGGAAGCGTTCGATGTCGGCGTCGGTGTGCTGGACCGACACGAGCCACTGCTCGGTCTTTCCCCACGGGGGGAGGAAGACCCCGCCGTTGTGCTGGACCAGCCAGTGGGCGTGGTTGTAGCGCCCGTCGGCCCCAAGGAAGTCCCGGAAGTCGCGCACGGGCATCTTTGCGAAGGTGACGCAGCCCTTCGCCCCGATCGTGACCGGATGCGCCGGCAGGCCGTTCTCGGCGATGGCGGCGGCGAGCTCTCCTTCGACCTGCGCCCGCTGGGCATCGAGGCGGGCGTAGGCGTCGTCGGTGGCGACGTGCTCGAGCATCGCTCGGGTGCCGGCGAGCGAGAGCGGGTTGCCGTTGAAGGTGCCCACCATCTCGTAGTCGCCGTTCGCGACATGGCCCATGGTCTCTTTGCTCCCGCCGACGGCGCCGATCACGAGGCCACCGCCGATCGCCTTGGCAAGGCAGGTGACGTCGGGCGTCACGCCGTAAAGCGTCGTGGCGCCCCCGGGCCCGACGGTGAGCCCCGTCTTCACCTCGTCGAAGCACAGCAGCGCCCCGTGCTCGCGAAGGAGCGAGGCGAGCCCGTCGAGGTACCCCGGGACCGGCAGGACGATCCCCGCGTTCATCATGACCGGCTCCACGATCATGCCTGCCACTTGACCGGGGCGGCTTTCGAGGATCGCACGAACCGACTCGAGGTCGTTGAAGGTGGCGATCTCGGTGAGGTCGGTGATGGCGCTCGGGATGCCGCTGCTCGCCGGGACGCCCTTGGGGCGCGAGCGCGGGCCGATGTCGTCGGCGTCGTCCTCGGGCGAGACCGAGACCTGCACGGAGTCGTGGTGGCCGTGGTAGCAGCCCTCGACCTTGATGATGCGGTCCCGACCGGTCACCGCCCGCATGAGGTGGACGGCGTCCATCGTCGCCTCGGTGCCGGAATTCGTGAAGCGCCAGAGCGGCTGGCCAAAGCGGCGGCCGAGCTCTTCGGCGATCCAGATGGCGTCGGGCGTCGGCTGGGCGAAGTGGGTGCCGCGGGCCGCCTGGGCCTGCACCGCCTCGACGATGGCGGGATGGGCGTGGCCGGCCAGGCCAGCGCCGTAGCCGCCGTGGAAGTCGACGTACTCGCCACCGTCGGCGTCGTAGATCTTCGAGCCCTTGCCCCGCTCGATCCACACGGCCTGCGGGCGGGTGATCTGCCAGCTGGAGGTGACACCGCCGGCCAGCACCTTCGCCGCCGAGGCGGCAAGCTCCCGGGAGCGGGGCTGGCGCTCGAGGAAGACGGCTTCCTCGCGCCTCACCACCTCGTCTATCCGGGCGCTCGAGTCCTCCTCGAGCCGCTCGCCGGTCGTGACCGCTGCCTCCAGCACTTCTGATCCCTCGTTTCGGAGGCCCGCGGCTCGCGCGGGCCCGCTCGGTTGACTGAATGTTCAGTCTAGGCCGCTGGACGGAGGTTGGCAAGGGCCGGGATCCGGCCGTGTATGGCCGGCCGGTGCGGTTAGGCGAGAGCGCGGGCCCGGCTAGTCGAGAGCCCGGGCCCGGCTAGTCGAGAGCGCGGGCCCGGGCTGAGAAGGCCTGCCGGAGGGCGGCGTTCACCGCCTCGAGGTCGAAATGCCCGGGGTCGAAGTCGTCGCTGACCCAGCCTTGGAATTGCTCGCGGTACTCGTGGCTCGGGTCGTCCCGGGCTTCGAGCATCGTCTTGTAGCCCCAGATTCCTCCGACGTCCTCGGGCGGGCAGGCTCGCTCGCCGCCGGTGCAGGCGGGAATCTCGGTATCGCCGCCACCCGCGACCGCCCCTTCGCTCCGACCCGCGACCGCCCCTTCGCTCCAACCCGCGACCGCCTCGGGGGAGAGCGGCCGGATGGCCTCCACCGAGCGCACGGAGATCGTGTGCTCCCACGAGTCGCCGAAGTCGTACTCGTAGGAGAGCACGGTCTGTCTGGGGGCCACCCCGCCGAGGCGGGCAAGGTCCTCGTCGAGCATCTCGGGCGCCCAGTCGAACGTCTCGTCGTCGATCTCGCCGTAGCTGCGGCCGCCCACCTCGAAGCGGTGGAGGTGGCCGTCCTGCCACCCCATGGCGATCTGGATGACGCTGTGCAGCTCGCCGAGGGAGAGCTCCGAGGGAACGGTCACGTCTCGCCATATCCGCGGGAAGGAGCCGTCGAGGCTGATCCTGAGGTTGTGCGCCGTCTCCGAGCGCCGCGGTGCCGGCCGGTACCCAAAGGCGCTGCGCCGCCGCAGGCTCGCAGAGTCGAGCCACCATCTGCCGGCCTCGGTGAGCGCCACGGCGCCCTCGGGCTCTCTCCGCTCGTGGAACCCGCGGGCAGGCGCCGGGCCGTCGAAGGTGGCGACGCCGGCGAGGACGAGGATGCCGGCGATGCCCTCGAGGTCGCTCCCGACGGCGCGCAGCCGGACGGCGTCGTCGGCGTACCACCCGCGGAACTCGTAGCGCTCGTCGAGGAAGGCGCAGAGCTGCCGCGTGGCGTCCTCGATCCGAAGAGGCCCCTCGGCGAGGCGCCAGAGCATCGCCGGGAAGCTGTCGTCGACGAGGCCGAAGAGCGCCGCGAAACGACGATCGGCGCCGTGGCGCAACGCGAGCGGGCCCGTCGAGACGAGCGCATCGATGGCTCGCCGGAAGCGATCGGCGACGGGGGAGCGGGTCCAGTTGGCGGTCGTGAGGAGACGCCCGTGGAGCGTTCGAAGGACACCCGCACGGAGCGCCCAGGCAACAGTGAAGCTGAGCTCTGGGAGCTCGCCGGCAGATCGCGTCCTGAAGGTCCTTTCGCCGATCGTCGTGTCGAGCTCGTCGTCGAGGCCGAGCAGGTCGACGAGGAGGCGGGCGTCCGCCAGGGTGGGGTTGCCGGTCTGGGTCAGCTTTCGCCCACCGGCGTAGAACTTCGAAAGCCCCTCGAATCGTGCCATCACGCCCGTGCGTTCGATCGCCTCGGTGAGCTCCTCTGAGAGCTGCTGGTTTCTCGATGCCATCGACCGATCATCGCCGTTTCTCCCAGCTGGCGCACGGCCTTTGGCTGCCGGGTGGCGCCTCTCGGGTAGCGTGCCCGGAGCCGGGTCGAAGTCTCGAGAGGAGGAGCGGTGCCGAGCGAGGTGAGAGGTGTGGTGGCGAGGTCGAAGGGCGCGCCGGTCTCTGTCGAGACGGTCGTCGTGCCAGACCCGGGACCGGGCGAGGCGCTCGTGCGCGTGCAGGCCTGCGGGGTCTGCCACACCGATCTTCACTACCGCGAGGGCGGGATCAACGACGACTTCCCCTTCCTTCTCGGCCACGAGGCCGCCGGGGTAGTCGAGGCGGTCGGCGAGGCGGTCGACGGGGGTCCCGGCGCCTCCGGCTCCGGTCGCTCCGGCGCCGGGCCGGTCGCGCCCGGGGACTTCGTCGTCTTGAACTGGCGGGCGGTCTGCGGGAGGTGCCGGTCGTGCCTGCGGGGCCGGCCTCAGTACTGCTTCTCCACGAGCAACGCCAAACAGAAGATGACCCTCGTGGACGGCACGGCGCTCTCTCCGGCGCTCGGAATCGGCGCCTTCGCCGAGAAGACCCTTGTCGCAGCCGGCCAGTGCACTCCCGTCGACGGCCGCGCCCGGCCAGAGGCTGCCGGGCTCCTCGGCTGCGGCGTCATGGCGGGCCTCGGGGCGGCGATGCTCACGGGAGAGGTCGGCCGCGGCGACTCTGTCGCCGTCTTCGGCTGCGGGGGGGTGGGCTGCGCAGCCGTCGCCGGTGCCGTCCTCGCCGGCGCGACGACCGTGATTGGGGTGGACCTCGACGCCCGCAAGCTCGAGCTGGCGCGCCGCTTCGGCGCCACACACGTCGTCGACGCCTCGTCGAGCGACCCGGTCGAGGCGATCCGCGGCCTCACCGGCGGGAACGGGGCCGACGTCTGCATAGAGGCGGTCGGCAACCCCAAGGTCTTCGAGCAGGCCTTCTTTGCTCGCGACCTCGCCGGCACGGTCGTGCAGGTGGGCGTGCCGACGCCGGAGATGCGCATCGACATCCCGATGATCGAGTTCTTCGGGCGGGGCGGGCGCCTCAAGCCGAGCTGGTACGGCGACTGCCTGCCGTCGCGGGACTTCCCGATGCTGATCTCGCTCTACCTCTCCGGGCGCCTCGACCTCGACGGGTTCGTCTCCGAGACGATCGCCCTCGACGAGGTGGAGGAGGCCTTCCACCGCATGGAGCGGGGCGAGGTCCTGCGCTCTGTGGTGGTGCTCGGGTCGTAGAGCTGTTCTGCGCCGGGGGAGGCCCCCCCTGGCGCGGGCTGCCGGGAGCCGCTTTCCTCGCGTGGGCTGCGCCTTGCTAGGATCGCAGGGGCACGCGGACGTGGCTCAGTTGGTAGAGCATCACCTTGCCATGGTGAGGGTCGCGGGTTCGAGTCCCGTCGTCCGCTCCAGTAAATTCCCTGGTAATAGCGTTGCAAATGGCTCCGTGGCGGCCCGGTTGGCCATGTGCACCACATCTGCACCACAAGAAATCGCCTGACCCTCACTTTTGCGATGTCGAACATCCGCTGATACTCGATACCCCACGGGTTCCCGTCCGGGTCGCCGTCGCGGACCAACACCGGGACGCTGCGGTAGATCTTCTTCGTGAGCTCAGCATCAGCGCGTGAGCGGAAGACGGGGGCGGTCCGCGTATTCGGGTTCAGCAGCATTAGATCTTCGGGCGCGAGCGTGAATCGCCGTCCGGACTCAGCGAGGTCCGTGGTGCGATGGGCGAAGAAGGCAAACGTTGCCTTGTGGACATGGCCAGCCGACCCGGTCAGGGTGAACTGATGAGTCGGATGGGCCAGGCATCCCCGCGCGCCGCGCTCCTCTATCAGCACGCGACGAGAGACCGCGATGCGGCGATCGCGTCCGCGCTCTCCAAACTGATCGTCAAGGGCACCTCGAAGTCGGAGAAGCGCAAAGTTCCAAGCGTCGAGGTGAGCGGCGCGTAGATGACCCCCCGTCTTTCTTCGGCGGAGACTGTCCCACAGAGCATCGTCAGTGGGACACTGTCTACTGCGTCCCACCATCCGGGTATGATGTGGCATGGCTTCCGAACTTGCAGATTTGGCTCGGCCCGACGAGTACCGAGTCCACCTCGATGCGAAGCGTCGTCCCACGCTGCCGGCCCAGTTGCTCGCGCAGGCCGGTGT
>JBOGHY010000146.1:0-5680 GCA_050742375.1 Acidimicrobiales bacterium
CACGATCCGCACCCGCCGGCCGCCCGGCAAGTCGAGGAAGCCGTCGATGTTGATCGGCTGGTCGTACTGGCTGATCTGGTAGTCCTTCGGCATGTCGGGGTAGAAGTAGTTCTTGCGGGCGAAGACGCACGGCCGGATCGTGCAGTTGAGCGCCTCGCCGATGCGCATGGCGAGCTCGACGGCCTTGCGGTTCAGCACCGGAAGCGACCCCGGGAGTCCGAGACACACGGGGCAGATGTTCGTGTTCGGCGATGCCCCAAAGGAGTTCGGGCAGGCGCAAAAGAGCTTGGTCCGAGTCGAGAGCTCGCAGTGCACCTCGAGGCCGACGACCGTCTCGTAGGCGACGGCCCCGCTCACCGGGCGCTTCCTTTGCCGGAGCGGCCGCTGGAGGGCACCGGGCCACGCACGCCGGGAGGGGCGGCCGCCTCCACCGCCGCCGCCACCTGGAACATGACGGCCTCGCCGAGGGCGGGCGCCAGCACCTGAACCCCGACGGGGAGGCCGTCGGCACCGAGGGCGAAAGGCACGCTCATCGCCGGGTGCCCGGAGAGATTGGACGGGATGGTACAGAGATCCGACAGGTACATCTCGATCGGGTCGTCGGTCTTCGAACCGAAGGCGAAGGCCTCCGACGGCGTCGTCGGGCACAAGAGGACGTCGAAGCGCTTGTAGGCGGCGTCGAAGGCCCGTATGAGGATCGTTCGCGCCCGCTGCGCCTGACCGTAGTAGGCGTCGTAGTAGCCAGCCGAGAGGGCGTAGGTGCCGATCATCACCCGCCGGCGTACCTCGGCGCCGAAGCCGGCCGCCCGCGTGGCCGCGTTCATCGACTCGACGTCTGAGCCTGCCACCCTGAGCCCGTAGCGGACGCCGTCGTAGCGGGCGAGGTTGGAGGACGCCTCCGCCGGGGCGACGATGTAGTAGGCGGGAAGGCCGAGGAGCATCTCCGGGATCGAGACCGGCTCGCACTTGGCGCCTCCTGCCGAGAGCGCCTCCGCCGCCGCTTCAGTCGCAGCCGAGCACGAAGCCGAGACGTCGGAGAGGAAGTCCTGCACGACGCCGATGCGCAGCCCCTCGACCCCGGAAGAGATCGCCTCGGCGAGCGGAGGGCAGCCCTGCGGCAGAGAGGTCGTGTCCGCCTCATCGTGGCCGGCGACTGCCTCGAGGCCGGCGGCGGCGTCTGCGACCGAGACCGAGAGCGGTCCGATCTGGTCGAGCGAGCTGGCGAAGGCGACGAGGCCGTAGCGCGAGACCACCCCGTAGGTCGGCTTCACCCCGACGATGCCGCAGAGGGAGGCGGGTTGGCGGATCGACCCGCCCGTGTCCGAGCCGAAGGCGAGCGGAACCAGACCGGCTGCGACGGCGGCGGCGCTCCCCCCCGACGAACCGCCCGGCACGCGAGTGGGATCCCAGGGATTGCGCGTCGGCCCGAAGGCCGAGTTCTCCGTGGACGAGCCCATGGCGAACTCGTCGAGGTTGGTCTTGCCGACGGCGACCGCCCCGGCCTCGTGCAGGCGCCTCACGACGGTGGCGTCATAGGGGGGCCGCCAGTTGTCGAGGATCCGCGAGGAGCACGTCGTCGGGACGCCCCGGGTGCACATGTTGTCCTTCAGGGCAACCGGTACGCCCGCCAGCGGCCCAGGGTCCTGCCCGCGGGCGACCGTCTCGTCGACCGCCGCGGCGACAGCACGGGCGAACTCCGCCATGACGGTGTTGAAGCAGTGCAGCTCCCCGTCGAGGCCGGCGATCCGCCCGAGGCTCTCCTCGGTGAGCGCCGCCGCGCTCGCCTGTCCCGAGCGCACGGCGGCCGCGATGGCCGCGACGCCGTCGTCGAGCAGGCTCAAAGATCCTCGCCGAGGATGCGCGGCACCAAGAAGCGGTCGTCCTCCACGGCCGGGGCGGCGGAGAGCACCTCCTCGCGTTCGAGGCAGGGCCCCTGCTCGTCCGACCGCAGCACGTTCTCGAGGGCGATCGGGTGCGCCGTCGGGGGAACGCCATCGGTGTCGAGGGCGCGCACGGCATCGACGTGCTCGAGCAGAGCGGAGAGCTCGGCGCGCAGCTTTTCGACCTCGTCCTCTGACAGGCCGAGGCGAGCGAGGCGGGCAACGTGGCGCACCTCGTCGGCCGAGAGGCGCTCCACCTAGCCCGAGACGACCTTGAGGACGAAAGCCACCGCTCTCTCCTCGATCTCGCCCTGGTCGTAGTCGAGCGTCGCCACGTGGTAGCTCCGCTCGAGGTAGACCCGCTCCACCGGAGCACCGGCCCGATCGACGAGCAGGTCGCCGCTCGCCGGGGGCACGACGTGGTCCTCTCGGCTCGACAGCAGCAGGATCGGGGAGGAGAGCTCCCCGAGGCGGGGCTCGAGGGCGGCGACTCCCTCGAAGAGCGACAACAGAGCGGCCACGGGGGTCTCGGCATAGGCAGCCTCGGGCGCGTCCGGCCGGGCGATGTCAGAGCCGATCCCGGCGATGCGATCGATGCCGGCATCGAGCAGCCCGGTCATGGTTGCGATGAACGAAGCCGCCGCCGGCTCGACGAGCGGGTTGACAAGCACCATGCCGGTGATCTCGGGGTGGCGGACCCCGAGGTGGAGCCCGAGGGTGCCGCCCATCGACAACCCGGCCACCGCCACCGTGTCGCAGCGGGCCGCCAGCGACTCGTAGGCTGCCTCCGCAGCCAGGGCCCAGTCGGAGAAGCGCGTCGGGATCATGTCGTCGACGGCGGTCCCATGGCCCGGCAGAAGTGGGAGCTCGACCGAGAGCGCGGCGTCGGCGAAGGCCTCGGCGAGGGGGCGCATCGACTGCGGGGTGCCCGTGAAGCCGTGCAGGACGAGCACCCCATTCTGGCCGTTCGAGGCCGAGAATGGCTCGGCGCCGGGCAAGATCGGGTGAGCCACCGGGTCAATCTAACGGAGGGGCGAGACGGTAGTCTCCCGTGGCTTTCGAAGGAGGCCCGAGACGACAAGGAGACCACGAATGGCCAAGCACGCCTTCCTGAGCCCGGAGTGGACCGAGGCGGCACGAGCGGTCCACGCCGAGTTCGGACCGCGCTCAGAGCTGCCCGCGCTCAGCGTGCGGATGAACCTCGTCGTTACCGAGGTGCCCTTCGGCGACGGTCCGGTCGACGCCCACCTCGACACATCGGCCGGCCGGCTCGACCTCGACACCGGCCACCTCACGGATCCCGATCTCACCGTGACCATCGACTACGAGACCGCCAAGGCGATCCTCGTCGAACAGAACCCGCAGGCGGGTATGCAGGCCTTCCTGGCAGGGCGCATCAAGGTGGAGGGCGACCTGTCGAAACTGCTCGCCCTTCAGGCAGGCCCGGTCGACCCGGTGCAGGCCGAGATCGCCGAGCGCGTGCGGGAGATCACCGAGTAGGGCTCGGGCGCTCCGCCCCCGGCACGATGGCTTGGAGCTTCTCGGACAGCTCGGCCACGGTCCAGCGTTCCCCCCTGTCGATCTCCTCGGTGAGAGTCCACGGCTGGAAGTACTGGACCTTGCCTCCCTGGACGAAGAAGGTCTTGCCCGTGATCGTGCACGACTCGGCGGCGAGGCAGGCGACTAGCGGCGAGATATTGGCCGGGTCCCAGCTGTCGAAGATGCTCGGGTCCGACGGCGCCTGGACGATGTCCGACAGTCCCGGCGTCGACTCGGTCATTCGGGTGCGCGCCGCCGGAGCGACCGCATTGACACGTACGCCGTAGCGGGAGAGCTCCTGAGCCGTGATGACGGTGAAGGCGGCGATCCCGGCCTTGGCCGCTCCGTAGTTGGCCTGGCCAGGGTTGCCTAAAAGGCCCGAGGTGGACGACGTGTTCACTACCGACGCCTTCACCTCCCTGCCCGCCTTGGATTGCTCGCGCCAGTAGGTCGCCGCCCAGCGAGTCGGTACGAAGTGCCCTTTCAGGTGGACGTGGATGACGGCGTCCCACTCCTGCTCGGTCATGTTCACGAGCACTCGGTCGCGCAGGATCCCGGCGTTGTTGACAAGGACGTGCAGGTCGCCGAACGCCTCGACAGCAGAGTTGACGAGGCGCTGGCCGCCCTCCCAGTCGGCGACGTCGTCGGTATTGGCGACCGCCTCACCGCCCTGGCGGCGGATCTCGTCGGCCACCTGCTCTGCGGCGGAGCGGTCGTCGCCCGAACCGTCGACGGCACCGCCGAGGTCGTTCACGAGCACCTTGGCGCCCTCGGCGGCAAACAAGATGGCGTGCTCGCGTCCGATGCCGCGACCTGCCCCTGTGATGATGACAACCCGTCCGTCCAGCGAACCCATCTCTGGTCTCCTCCCGGTCCAGGTCATGGTATTGCCCTCGGGCGAGTCGAGGCGCGGCCCCGGGGGTATATCTCGAAGGAGGCGTGCGATGAACTTCCAGGAGAACCTTCGTCGCATCGACGCCTTCCAGCAGCGGCACACCGCCTCGTCGTTCCTCTTCGGGGTGGTGAAGAAGTTCGGCGACGACAACGCCGGAGCGCTTGCCGCACAGCTGACCTACACCTTCTTCCTCACGATCTTTCCGCTTCTTCTGCTGCTCGTCACCATCCTCGGCTTCGTCCTAGCGGGCGACCCTTCGGCGCGCCAACGCGTCCTCAACTCCGCCTTCGGGGAGTTCCCCATCGTCGGCCAGCAACTGGCGCACAACATCCACGAGCTGAGGCGCAACTCCGCCTTCGGGTTCGTCGTTGGCATCGTCGGGCTCGTCTACGGGTCGACCGGTCTCGCACAGACCGGGCTCTACTCCATGGAGCAGATCTGGGACATCCCGAGCGCCGTCCGGCCGAACTTCGTGACGCGGATGGCCCGGAGCCTTCTTTTCCTCGTCGTCCTCGGGATCGGGCTGATCCTCACCACGGCGCTGGCGGGATTCGGCACCTTCGGGCGACACAACCTCTGGCTCGGCGTGGTCGGGGAGATCCTCGCCTTCGTCGTCAACCTGGGGCTCTACCTGGCGGCCTTCCGCACGCTCACACCGAAGCAGGTCACCACCCGCTCGCTCTTGCCGGGGGTCGTCGTCGGGGCGGTCGCCTGGACGATCCTGCAGGCGGTAGGCGGATATGTAGTCGGCCACGACCTCAAAGGGGCGAGCGCCGTCTACGGCACCTTTGGTCTCGTGCTGGGGCTCATCGCCTGGATCTCGCTCGGCGTCACGATCACCCTTTACGCGGCCGAGATGAACGCCGTGGTCTTCCACCGGCTCTGGCCGCGAGGGCTCATCCAACCGCCTCTCACTGAGGCCGACCAGCGCTCCCTCGCCATGCAGGTGACCGAGACGCGCCGGCGCCCCGAGCAGGTGGTGTCGACGTGGTTCCGCACACGGCCGATGCTGCAGGACGAGTACCGCGACAGCGCCGAGGGCGGTGGCGGATCCGCCAGTGATGTTGGATCCCCCGGCGCTGGTGCGCCGCCGGCCGGGGTGCGGCGGACAGAGCCCGCTGAGGCCGGTGCGCCCGAGGGTGCCGGCGCCGGTGCGCCTGAGGGTGCCGGTGCGCCCTGAGCGGGGCGACCCGGGGCCTTCTCAGATCGTGTAGACGTAGACGGTCGAGCCCACCTGCACCCGCGCGCCGGACTTGACGTTCATGGCGAAGACGAGGCGGCCCGGACCGTAGACCTGCGGCACGAGATCTGCGTTGCGCAGCGCCGCTACCGCCTTGCCCACAGGCTCGCCCGCCGTGACGACCGG
>JBOGHY010000147.1:0-3355 GCA_050742375.1 Acidimicrobiales bacterium
ATCTCGCCCGAGATGGCCGCTCTCACCGAGGAGCAGGTGGGGAGCCACATGGCGGGCTGGTTCAGCTTCCAGCCCCTCTACGACTTCATCACCCGGGAGCAGCCCGAGTTGTTCCACTAGATCCTCGCCGAAGCGCGAAAGACACCGCCCGAGCTCGCCGGCGCGCCAGCGCGCTCAGCGCTTCGGCCTCTCCGGGGCGGGGTCCTGGTCATAGGTGACGACTAGTCGTCTTGCGGCGCCGGCCTCGTCGACACGCCCGACGGGCGTGCGCGCCGGTGCCGCCCGGATGGCGGCGGCGCCCTCGGGAGTCCTTGCCTCGGTGGCGATCTCGAGGAGGGCGTCGGCAAGGGCCGCCAGTGTCTGGGGGCTCTCGGTCTCCGTCGGCTCGATCATGAGGGCCTCTTCTACGACGAGGGGAAAGTGCACGGTCGGGGCGTGAAAGCCGAGATCCAAGAGGCGCTTTGCGACGTCGGTCGCCCCTAGGCCGGTCGCGGCGGCAAGCGAGCGGGCGGACACGACGCACTCGTGCATCACGGCGCGGTCGTAGGGGACGTCGTAGCCATCGCGAAGCCGCCGGGCGAGCCAATTGGCGTTGAGGGCCGCCACCTGGGCGACGGAGGCCAGCCCGTCGCCGCCGTTCAGCTCGATGTAGGTCCACGCCCGAAGAAGGACGAGGGCGTTGCCGTGCCAGGAGTGGACCCGCCCGATGGAGCGTGACGGCGTCGCCCATCCATAGCCCCCGTGGTCGAGGCGCACCGGACGCGGTCCCGGGAGCAGTGGCGCCAGTTGCTCGACCACCGCAACCGGGCCGGCCCCGGGCCCGCCGCCGCCGTGCGGGGTGGCGAAGGTCTTGTGCAAGTTGAGGTGCACGATGTCAAAGCCCATGTCGCCCGGCCGCACGACGCCCAAGATGGCGTTCAGGTTGGCCCCGTCGTAGTACAAGAGCCCCCCCACCTCGTGCACGGCGGCGGCGATCTCGACGATGTCCTCCTCGAAGAGCCCGAGCGTGTTCGGGTTCGTGAGCATGATGCCGGCGACGTCGTCGTCGAGCACCGATCTGAGATGGCCGAGGTCGACGCCCCCCCGCGGCGTCGTGCCGACCGTGGTGACCTCGTAGCCTCCGAGGGCGACCGAGGCGGGGTTGGTGCCATGGGCCGAGTCGGGGATGACGACGCGGCGGCGCTCGTCGCCGGCTGCCTCGTGGTGGGCGCGCATGAGCAAAAGGCCGGTCAGCTCGCCTGCTGCTCCGGCCGCCGGCTGCAGGGTCGCCGCCGCCATGCCGGTGATCTCGCAGAGGTCGGCTTCGAGCTCGACGAGGATCTGGAGCCAGCCCTGGGTACAAGAGGGTGGCGAGGCCGGGTGGACGCCGGCGAAGGACCCCATGCCAGCGGCTGCGTCGCAGGCCTTCGGGTTGTACTTCATCGTGCAGGAGCCGAGCGGGTAGGCGCCGAGGTCGACCGAGTACTGGCGGTGGGTGAGCCGGGTGAAGTGCGCCACGAGGTCGCGCTCGGACACCTCGGGGAGCTCGACGGGCGCCTCCGCCAGCCATGGCTCGGCGACGAGGTCCTCGAGGTTCCATTCGGGAAGCTCGGAGCTGCGAAAGCTCGCCGCGGAGCGCCCGGGCACCGAGAGCTCGAAGATCGCCGGCTCCGGCTCGCCTCCGAGGAGGGGGGCGCTCGCCGCCCTGCCGCCCGCAACAGGAACGCTCACCTGATCGCCTTGTCGAGGGCGGCGCAAAACGAGTCGATCTCCTTGCGGGTCCGCCGCTCGGTCGTCGCCACGAGGAGCGCCTCTTCGAAGTCCGTTTTGACGAAGCCTTCGCCGAGCGCCACGCCGGCCAAGAAGCCGTCCTCGACCAGACGATCGATCACCACCGTCGCCGGCAATGGCAGCCGGAGGGCGAACTCGCGCAGGTACGGGCCGCTCGCCGCCGGCTCGACGCCTTCGAGGGCCACGAGGGCCTCCCGGGCGTAACGGGCGGCCCGCGCCGAGCGGAGCGCCACCTCACGTAGGCCCGGTGTGCCGAGCCACCCGAGCTGCACGGCGGCAGCCACGGCCATGAGGGTCTGGTTGGTGCAGACGTTGGACGAGGCTCGTTCGCGCCGGATGTCCTGCTCGCGAGCCCGAAGCGTGGCGACGTAGGCGGTACGGCCGGCGGCGTCTCTCCCTCGTCCGACAAGACGCCCGGGGAGCTTTCGGACGTCTTCGAGCCGGCAGGAAAAGAGCCCGAGGTAGGGACCGCCGAAGCTGAGAGCAGTGCCGAGGCCCTGTCCCTCGCCCACCACCACGTCGGCGCCGAGAGAGCCAGGGGTGCGAAGCGCCCCGGCGGCCACCGGGTCGAAGACGACTACGAGTCGGGCGCCCAGATCGTCGGCGAGGCTGCGGGCGCCGGCGACGTCGTCGAGGCAGCCGAGGTAGTTCGGCACGGCGACGACGACAGCGGCTGCGGGCGCTGGCCCGGCACGCTCCCAGTCCGTCAGACCCGAGCCCGGGGCGAGGGGCACCTCGACGATCTCGTGCCCAGAGCCGGCCGCGAGGGTGGTCATGACGGCGCGAAAGCGTGGGTTGACGCCGCTCGAGCACAGCACCAGCGAACCCCCGGTCACCAGGGCGGCGAGATTGGTGGCCTCGACGAGCGCCGCCGCCCCGTCGTAGAGCGAGCCGTTGGCGACCTCCAGGCCGCTCAGGCGTGCAACCATCGTCTGGTACTCGAAGATCGCCTGCAGGACTCCCTGGGAGACCTCGGGCTGGTAGGGCGTGTATGCGGTCACGAACTCGGAACGCCCGGCAATGGCGGCGACGACGGCAGGTATCTCGTGGTCGTAGGCGCCCGCCCCGGCGAAGCACACAAGGCCCGCACCCGTCGGACGGTTTGCGGCTCCGAGGGTCTCGAGACGCTGCCTCACGTCCGCTTCGCTCTTTTGGGGGGCGAGGCCGAGGCCGCCGGCGATGCGAAGCGCCGCCGGCACGGCCTCGAAGAGATCGTCGAGGCTGGAGAGACCGAGGAAGGCGAGCATCGAGGCGACCTCGTCGTCGCTGTGAGGGACGAAAGGTGCCCTCACGCCGGCGCCTGTACTTCCCGACCGCGCCCCGGACGGCTCGGGAGCTCGACAAAGGGCGGTCTCACCACCCTTGCCGCCATCGGGCCGGAAGGGGCCCGGAGAATCACGGCATCTCCGTCGGCGAGGGCGGCGTCGAGGTAGCCGAGGGCGATTCCGCGCCGCAGGCAGGGCGAGTAGTTGCCGCTCGTCACTTCACCGGCCGACTCGCCGGCGCCGCCACCGCCGAGCACCTGCCAGCCATCTCGAAGGGGCCGGCTCGTATCTCCGAGGAGTCCCCGCAGGCGCCGGAGGGG
>JBOGHY010000148.1:0-13843 GCA_050742375.1 Acidimicrobiales bacterium
AGTCAATATCGTCAAGCGCCACCAGCGACCTCGTCGCGGGACGATGCAGGGCGGGATCATCGACAAGGACATGCCGATGCACGTCTCGTCGGTGGCGATCGTCTGCTCACATTGCGGGCCAACCCGCGTCGGTTCCCGCCGGGACGAGCACGGCCAAAAGGTCCGGATCTGCCGCAAATGCGGGGGTGAGCTATGACACCGCCGGCGCCTGGCGACGAGGGGGCCGAGGTGCACGAGAGCGAGAAGCCGAGTCCGGGGCCGGCCGCAGAGGGAAAGCTGGCCACAAGCGCACCGGCGAAGGAGACAGGTGCGAAGGCGGCAGCGACCAAGACCGCGCCCGCGAAGGCGGCCCCCGCGAAGGCGCCCCCCGCGAAGACAGCGCCGCCGGCAAAGCTGCCTCCGGCGAAGGCCGTGTCGGCAAAGGTGCCTCCGGCGAAGGCCGAGTCGGCAAAGAAAGCCATGGTCGCCAAGGCACCGGCGCCGGCAGAGCCACCGGCGGCGAAGGCCGAATCGGCAAGGCACTCCGCCCGGGAGGAGGTGCCCGCCGCCTCGTTGGCCGCCGCAAACGGACATGCGAAGCCCCGCCTCATGCGGCGCTACGAGGCGGAGGTGCGGGGTCAGCTGAAGGACAGGCTCGGCCTGAAGAACATGATGGAGGTGCCGCGGCTGCACAAGATCGTGATCAATATTGGAGTCGGCCGTGCGACGCAGCAGCAGTCGCTGCTGGAGGGCGCCGTGCGCGACCTCGAGGTGATCTCCGGGCAGAGGCCGGTCGTCACGAAGGCACGACGCTCGATCGCCGGTTTCAAGCTGCGCCAGGGAATGGCTATAGGCTGCATGGTGACGCTCCGCGGAGAGCGCATGTGGGAATTCTTCGACCGCCTCGTGAGCCTCGCCATACCGCGTGTGCGCGACTTTCGCGGGCTCTCGCCTCGCAGCTTCGATGGTCACGGCAATTACACCTTTGGGGTGACCGAGCAGCTCATCTTTCCGGAGATCGACTACGACAAGATCGACTCGACCAGGGGAATGGACATCACGATCGTGACCTCTGCCCGGAGCGACGACGAAGGCCGCGCCCTTCTCGAGGCCTTCGGGTTCCCGTTCCGGCGCGAAGGAGCCTAGGAAGCTAAATGGCCAAGAAGGCACTGATTCAAAAGCAGCAGCGGACACCCAAGTTCAAGGTGCGCGCCTACTCGCGCTGCCGCCGTTGCGGCAGGCCGAAAGCGGTCTTCCGGAAGTTCGGCCTGTGCCGCATCTGCCTGAGGGAGCTGGTGCACGCCGGAGAGGTACCCGGCGTCACGAAGGCGAGCTGGTGAGAGGAGGCGATCGTCGATGACCATGACGGACCCGATTGCCGACATGTTGACGCGCGTGCGCAACGCCAACGTCGCCATGCACGACAGCGTGAAGATGCCGAGCTCGAAGCTGAAGGAGTCGCTCGCCGCAGTCCTCCAAAGGGAGGGCTATATCGACGACTTTTGCACTGCTGAGGACCCTCGCCGGCCGGGACGCGTACTCGAGATCAAGCTCAAGTACACGCCTGAGCGCGACCGAGTGATCGGTGGGCTACGGCGCGTGTCCAAGCCGGGCCTTCGGATCTACGCCCGCTCCGACAGGCTCCCGCGGGTGCTTGGAGGTCTCGGCGTAGCCGTCCTGTCGACCTCGCAGGGGCTCATGACCGACCGCGAGGCCCGCCAGCGCCACATGGGAGGCGAGGTACTCTGCTATGTCTGGTAGGCGCTTCGACTGCACTGTCGCAGCCCGGTCGCACACCGGTTCGGCCGCCGCCGCTAAGGCGGGCTGATGTCGAGAATCGGCAAGACCCCGATCGCCATCCCCTCGGGAGTCGATGTGACCCTTTCGGGGCGGTCGGTCACCGTAAGAGGCCCCCAGGGCGAGCTGCGCCGCGCCATCCCGGGCGAGATCACCGTAACACGGGACGACGCCAGCCTCCTCGTCGAGCGCCCGGACGACCAGCGCCACAACCGGGCGCTGCACGGTCTCACCCGCTCGCTCGTCGCCAATATGGTGACCGGGGTGACGACCGGCTACCAGAAAGAGCTCGAGATCGTCGGCGTGGGGTACCGTGCGACCTCCCGCAGCCCGTCCGAGCTCGAGCTGGCGCTCGGCTTCAGCCATCCCGTGATCGTACGTGCGCCCGAAGGCATCTCCTTTGACGTCCCCGTGCCTACGCGGGTGATCGTGAAGGGCATAGACAAAGAGAAGGTCGGCCAGGCGGCCGCCGACATCCGCAAGCTCCGGAAGCCCGAGCCCTACAAGGGCAAGGGCGTTCGGTACCTCGGCGAGGTGGTGCGCCGCAAGGCCGGGAAGGCAGCGAAGTAGCCATGGCGAAGAATCGAACCCACGAGCTGCGCGAGAGGCGCCACCGGCGGGTCCGCAAGCATGTCTCGGGCACGCCCGAGCGGCCGCGCCTCGCCGTCTTCAGGTCGAACCGCCACATCGTCGCCCAAGTGATCGACGACACGAGCGGTCGTACTTTGGCGGCTGCATCCACCGTCGAGGCGAGCTTACGGACCAAAGCCACCGGTAATTCCGAGGCAGCCGCCACCGTCGGACGCCTCGTAGCCGAGCGGGCGGCGGCTCAGGGTGTGACCAAGGTCGTCTTCGACCGCGGCGCCTCCCGCTACCACGGGCGCGTGGCCGCCCTTGCCGACGCAGCCCGCGAAGCCGGATTGGAGCTCTAGATGCCCGATTACCAGTACGAGGAACGCACCATCAAGGTCAACCGTGTCGCCAAGGTGGTCAAGGGAGGGAGGCGGTTTTCATTTACGGCCCTCATGGTGATCGGCGACGGCAATGGGAGGGTCGGGCTCGGCTACGGCAAGGCAAAGGAGGCGGGCCTGGCGGTCCAAAAAGGGATCGACGAGGCGAAAAAGAGCATGATCGACGTGCCCCTCGCCGGGGCGACAATCATCCACCCCGTCACCGGCCGCGCCGGTGCCGGGCGGATCCTGCTCAAGCCGGCGGCTCCGGGAACCGGGGTCATCGCCGGCGGCGCGGCCCGTCACATCCTCGAGATGGCCGGAATCCACGACGTCGTTGCGAAGTCGCTCGGCACCTCGAACGCCATCAACGTCGCCCACGCCACCATGGCCGGGCTCAAGTCGCTGAAGCGCCCCGACGAGATCGCCCGCCGGCGCGGCAAGGCACCCGACGAGGTGACCCCGGCGGGGGTGCTGCGCGCCTACGAGGAGCGGCGGCGCCTCGGGCGGGCGGCGGCCGCCGTGGAGGCTGGCTGATGGGCGAGATCGAGGTGACCCAGGTCCGCTCCGCCATCGGGTCGAAGCCGAAGCACCGCGGGACGCTCCGGGCGCTCGGCCTCGGGCGCATCGGGAAGAGCAACGTGCTGCCCGACCGCCCCGAGATCCGGGGCATGATCGCAAAGGTGCCGCATCTGATCGAGACGAGGGAGGTGACCCCGGAGGCGCGAAAGGCCAAGACCCCGGCGACCAAGACCCCGGCCGCCAAGACCCCGGCCGCCAAGACCCCGGCCGCCAAGACCCCGGCCGCCAAGACCCCGGCCACCACCCGCAGCCGGTCGGTGCCGACTGCCGCCAAGGCGGCACTAGGAAAGGGAGCCCCCTCATGAGAGTGCAGGATCTCGCTCCTGCTCCCGGAGCTCGCCGACCCCGCCGTCGCGTGGCGAGGGGCATCGCCGGCAAGGGCGGCAAGACCGCCGGCCGGGGCACCAAGGGGACCAAGGCGCGCGACTCGGTGAAGCCGGGCTTCGAGGGCGGCCAGCTGCCGCTCACCCAGCGGATCCCGAAGCTGCGCGGCTTCGCCAACCCGTTCAGAGTCGAGTACAACGTCGTCAACCTGACTGTCCTCGACGGGCTCGACGATGCCGAGATCACCGTCGAGAGCCTGAAGGCGGCCGGTATCGTTCACCACAAGGGCCTCGTCAAGGTCCTCGGCGACGGCGAGATCGGTCGTGCCGTCGCGGTCCAGGCGCACGCCTTCTCAAAGTCCGCCCGCCGGGCGATAGAAGCTGCCGGGGGCGAGGTGACGGTGGTCCCCAAGCCGTTCGGGGATCGCCGGCCCCCCAGAAAGGGAAACGCGCTCGCGAACCGCTAGCCTGAGGCCCGCCCCGCCGAGCGCCCCGCGGGGCACCGTCACGAGAGCCCGCCGGGAGCGGGCTGTCGCCGAGGAGAGGTAATTGCTCGCCAGCCTGCGCAACATGGTTCGGGTAGGGGATCTTCGCAACAAGATCCTGTTCACCCTTCTCGTCATCGGCATCTACCAGCTCGGCGTGAACGTGCCGGTGCCCGGAGTCGACGTCGCGAGGATCGCCCAGCTCTCCTCTAAGGCGCAGCACAACGGGATCCTCGGCTACCTGAGCCTCTTCGCAGGCACGGGCCTCGGAAAGGCTGCCGTGCTCGGGCTCGGGATAATGCCCTACATCACCTCATCGATCATCATCCAGCTGCTCATGGGAGTCATCCCCAAGTTCGAGCAGTGGCGTGACCAGGGTGCCGTCGGCCAGAAGAAGCTGACCCAGACGACGCGCTACCTGACGGTGGCGCTCGCCATCATGCAGTCCTCCGGCCTCGTCTTTCTGTGGCACTCAGGGGCGCTCTTCGCCACCCCGGTCGACCTGATCCCGGACTTCACGCCCTTCCGGGTGCTCTTTATGATCCTGATCCTCACCGCAGGCACGGCCTTTGTCATGTGGCTCGGAGAGCTCATCACCCAGCGCGGCATCGGCAACGGGATGTCGATCATCATCTTCGCCAACGTCATAAGTGCCATCCCGATCTACGGCCAGTTCGTGAAGGCCGACAAGGGCTGGGCCGGGCTCGGGATCATCCTGTTCGTGACCCTCGCCCTGCTCGTGGCGATCGTCTTCGTAGAGCAGGGCCAGCGGCGCATCCCGGTCACCTTCGCCAAACGCGTCCAGGGCCGGCGCATGTACGGCGGGCAGAGCACCTACATCCCCCTCAAGGTGAACCAGGCGGGGGTCATCCCGATCATCTTCGCCAGCTCGCTTCTCTACATACCGGTGCTCTTCTCGAACGTGATCCCGTGGGCCACCTACCGGCACTGGGTCACGAACAACCTGCTCAACCCGATCTCGGGCGTTTACCTCGTCGTCTACGGCCTGCTCATCGTCGTCTTCACCTTCTTCTACGTCCACGTGACCTTCGACCCGTACCAGCAGGCCGACCAGATCCGCAAGCAAGGCGGCTACATCCCCGGGTTCCGTCCCGGGCCGCCCACCCAGCAGTACCTCTCCAAGATCCTCAACCGGCTGACCCTTCCGGGCAGCCTTTTCCTGGCCGTCGTCGCCCTCCTCCCGTCGGTGATCCTCGCCTCCTGGCACGTGGACAACGTCCCCTACTTCGGGACGACGCTGCTGATCGCCGTCGGAGTCGCTCTCGAGACCATGAAGCAGATCGACAGCCAGCTCATGATGCGCAACTACGAGGGCTTCCTGCGGTAGGTGGTACCCGGAGGGAGGTTCGTCGTCCTCGGCAGGCAGGGGGCCGGCAAGGGGACGCAGTGCGCGCGGCTCTCGCACCACTACGTGCTCCCCCACATCGCGACCGGTGACATGCTGCGCGCCTCGATGAAGGCTCACACCCCCCTCGGGCTGGATGCGAAAGCTCACATCGACGCCGGGCGGCTCGTCCCGGACGAGATCGTCCTCCAGATGGTGGCCGAGCGCCTCGAGCAGGACGACACGAAGTCCCGCGGCTTCGTGTTCGACGGCTTCCCCCGTACGGTCGGCCAGGCCAAGGGTCTCGACGAGATGCTCGCCCCGGCCGAGCTCGACCTCGCGATCGACCTCGATGTGCCGATGGAGGTCGTCCTTCGGCGTCTCGCCAGCCGGCGGGTCTGCGAGGACTGCGGAGAGATCTACTCGACGGAGGTCCCGCCGCGCCTGCCGTGGATCTGCGACATGTGCGGCGGCGAGGTGCTCCAGCGCGAGGACGACACCGAGGAAGCGATCGCCGAGCGGCTCCGCCTCTACGACGCAGAGACGGCCCCTCTCATCGCCTGGTACGAAGAGGCGGGAAAGCTGGTAACCCTCGACGGGCTCGACAGTCCTGACGCGGTGACCCGGAGGCTCGTGCGCGCCATCGACGAGCGCCGGGGCGACGCCGGCTTCGGCCCTCCTCTCTACGTCGACTCCGGCGAGGAGACCGAACCGGTGGGCGGGGGGGCGCCCTCGTGAGGCGCAACACCGACGAGCTTGCCAAGATGCGACGCGCCGGCAAGGTGGTCGCCGAGATCCACGACAAGACCCGGGCAGCCATCCGCCCCGGGACAACGACGGCGGAGCTCGACCGGGTTTCTCGCGAGGTGCTCGAGCGCCGCGGCGCCCGGTCGAACTTCCTCAACTACCACGGCTTCCCGGCGACGGTCTGCACCTCTCCGAACAACATGATCGTCCACGGCATCCCAGGCGCCTACAGGCTCGAGGAGGGTGACATCATCTCGGTCGACTGCGGGGCGATCGTCGAGGGCTACCACGGCGATGCCGCCTATACCGCCCCCGTCGGCGAGATATCGGCCGTGGCACAACGTCTGCTCGAGGTGACCGAGGCGAGCCTTTGGGCCGGCATGGACCAGATGACCGAGGGCAACCGGCTCCACGAGATCGGCCGTGCGGTCCAACAAGTCGCCGAGGCGGCAGGCTTCAGCGTGGTACGCCATTATGTCGGCCACGCCATCGGCACGGCCATGCACGAGGAGCCCCAGGTGCCGAATTACTGGCCGGGCTCGCCTGGCCCGAAGCTCAAGGTGGGCAACGTCTTTGCCATCGAGCCGATGGTGAACGTCGGTGCCCCAGAGACCGTCGAGCTCCCCGACGGCTGGAGCGTCGTCACCGCCGACGGCAGCCTCTCGGCGCACTTCGAGCACACGATCGTCGTCACCGACAACGGTCCCGAGGTGCTCACCGTCCCTTGACGGCTCGCGCGCCATGCAGCGCTGGTACGCTCTTTCCGGCTGCGGGCCGGCCGCCCGGCGGCTATGCTGTCAGCTGCCCCTTTTGGAGGTGCTCGCGCGCCTCTTTCAGGGCCGCCCGTCCGGAGCAAAGCCCGCAAAAGCCCGGCTGCGGCGCGCCGCGGACGGCGAGTAGAGACATCGAGACAAGGAGGATCACCTGCCCAAGCCCAAAGAGGACGCCATCGTGCTCGAAGGCACCGTCGTCGAGCCGCTGCCGAACGCCATGTTCCGCGTCGAGCTCGAGAACGGGCACAAGGTCCTCGCTCATTCGTCCGGCAAGATGCGTATGCACCGAATCCGCATACTTCCCGGCGACCGGGTGCAGGTGGAGATCACGCCCTACGACTTGTCGAGGGGCCGGATCACCTATAGGTACAAGTGACGGGCCGGCAGGCGAAGGGACGGGCGAGGTGAAGGTTCGACCGAGCGTGAAGAAGATGTGCGAGAAGTGCAAGGTGATCCGGCGGAACGGCCGGGTCGTCGTGATCTGCGACAATCCTCGCCACAAGCAGCGGCAGGGCTGAGCGGTGGCGCGCATCTCAGGCGTCGACGTCCCCCGCGAGAAGCGGCTCGAGATCTCCCTCACCTACATCTACGGGGTCGGGCGGAGCACCTCGCGCCAGGTCTGTACGGCTACCGGCATCGACCGCGACACGCGGGTGCGCGATCTCACAGACGAGGAGGTCACGAGGCTCCGCTCCTACGTCGATGCCAATTTGAAGGTGGAGGGCGACCTGCGCCGCGACGTCGCCCAGGACATCAAGCGAAAGATGGAGATCGGCTGCTACCAGGGCATCCGCCACCGCAGAGGGCTACCGGTGCATGGCCAGCGCACACACACCAACGCCCGGACCCGCAAGGGACCTAAGAAGACCGTCGCCGGCAAGAAGAAGGTGCGCAAGCACTGATGCCGGCCGATCACGAGGAGAGCACTGCGTCCTGATGGCAAAGACGACCAAGCCGGGTGGCAGGCGCCCGAGGCGCCGGGAGCGCAAGAACGTCGCCTATGGGGTGGCGCACATCAAAAGCTCGTTCAACAACACCATTGTCTCGATCACCGATCAGGAGGGCAACGTCATCGCGTGGGCGTCGGCCGGCAACGTCGGTTTCAAGGGTTCGCGCAAGTCGACACCCTTCGCCGCCCAGATGGCGGCCGAGCAGTGCGCCCGCCGGGCGATGGACCACGGCGTGCGCCGCGTCGACGTGCTCGTGCGCGGCCCGGGCTCGGGCCGCGAGACCGCCATCCGCTCGCTCGCGACCGCCGGCATCGAGGTGACCGGCATCAAGGATGTCACTCCCACACCACACAACGGCTGCCGCCCGAAGAAGCGGCGCCGGGTCTGACGCGAACGAGGAGCGATCTCATGGCTCGCTACACCAGACCGGTGTGCCGCCTCTGCCGGCGGGAGAAGACCAAGCTCTACCTGAAAGGGGCCAAATGTGACACCCCGCGCTGCCCCGTCGAGCTGCGCCCCAAGCCGCCGGGTGAGCACGGGGGCGACCGTCTCCGCCAGGGTTCTGAGTACCTCGGCCAGCTGCGAGAGAAGCAGAAGACGAGGCGGATCTACGGCGTGCTCGAGCGGCCCTTCGCCAACCTGCACGAGGAGGCGAACCGCCAGAGCGGGATCACTGGCGAGAACCTGCTCCGCATGCTCGAGCTGCGACTCGACAACGTCGTGTTCCGGGCAGGATGGGGCTCAAGCCGGAGCCAGGGCCGCCAGTTCGTCGGCCACGGCCATGTCAAGGTGAACGGTCGTCGCGTGACGATCCCCAGCTACCGTGTCCGCCAGGGCGACGTGATCTCGCTATCGGACAAGGCCAAGCAGTTCATCGTGGTCCGCCACAACCGCGACGTCCTCGATCGCCGTCCTCCGGCCTGGCTCGAAGTCGAGGCCGGCGGCGACGCCGTTCGAGTCCTCGCCGCCCCGGTGCGCGAGCAGATCGACACCCAGGTGAGGGAGCAACTCGTCGTCGAGCTCTACTCGAAGCAGTAGGCCGAGCCCGGGCTCGGCGCGCTCCGCCAAGAACGCCAAGAACGCCAAGAACGCCAAGAACGCTCGGCCAAGGTCCCTTGGACAAGAGCGCAGTAGAGAAGGAGGCCAGCACAAGATGCTCATCATCCAGCGACCGACGGTCGAGGCTCTCGGCGAGGCCGACCAGTACCGCCAGCATTTCGCCATAGGCCCGCTAGACCCCGGCTTCGGCCACACCCTCGGCGCCTCGCTTCGCCGCACCCTTTTGTCCTCGATCCCCGGCGCCGCAGTCACCCAGGTCCGTTTCGACGAGGCCTTGCACGAGTTCACCTACCTCCAGGGCGTGAAGGAGGATGTGAGCGACATCATCTTGAACCTCAAGGACCTCGTGCTTCGGTGCTACTCCGACGAGCCCGTGACGATGCGCGTCGACGTGCGGGGCCCGGCCGACGTCTCCGGGGCCGACCTGAAGGTGACTGCCGACGTAGAGGTGCTGAACTCCGACCTGCACATCGCCACCGTGAACGGCAAGGGCCGCCTCGCCATGGACGTGACCGTCGAGCGCGGCAAGGGCTACACGGCCGCCGAGCGCAAGCAGGCCCCGACGACGATCGGGGTAATCCCCGTCGATGCCATCTTCTCGCCGGTGCGTCGGGTGGCCTACGAGATCGAGCCGACGCGGGTCGAGGTCTCGACCGACTACGACCGCCTCGTGCTCGACATCGAGACGGACGGCTCCGTCTCACCGCGTGAGGCGATCGCTTCTGCCGGCCAGACGCTTCGGGGACTGCTCTCCCTCGTGGCCGAGCTCGCCGACGAGGGCCACGGCCTCGAGCTCGGCGACGTCGGCACGGTCAGCACCGGGTCCCCGGACCTCGATCTTCCGATCGAGGACCTCGATTTGTCCGAGCGCCCTCGCAACTGTCTGAAGCGCGCCCAGATAAACACCGTCGGCGAGCTGATCCAGCGCACGCCCGAGGAGCTGCTGACGATCACGAACTTCGGCCAGAAGTCGCTCGACGAGGTGCTCGTGCGCCTCGACGAGCGCGGTCTGTCGCTTCGCGTCGCCGGCGGCGGGGCACAGGCATCCGACGTCTTGGGCGACGAGACGACCTACCCGGGGATCTGAGATGCCTGCCACGCCGAGCAAGTCCCGGCGCCTCGGAGGGGACGCCGCCCACCAGAAGGCGATGATGGGCAACCTGGTCGCCTCGCTCATAGCCGCCGAGGGGCTCGTGACGACCGAGGCGAAGGCAAAGGCGCTCCGTCCCGTCGCCGAGAAGCTGATCACGAAGGCGAAAAGCGGCGGCCTGCACAACTACCGCCAGGTGATCGCCTATATCCGCGACGAGGACATGGCATTCAAGCTCTTCGACGAGATCGGTCCCCGCTACGCAGAGCGGGCCGGCGGTTATCTGCGGATCCTGAAGCTCGGGCCGCGTCCGGGGGACAAGGCCCCCATGGCGCGGATCGAGCTCGTGTGAGGCTCTTCGACCCCGAGCTCGTGTGAGGCTCTTCGACCCCGACGACGAGGAGCCTGCCGGCCCATCCGGAGAGGTCACAGCACCGGCCGAGGCGCCAGCTCCGGGGGAGGCTGCGGTTGGGGCCGGAGACGAGCCCCCTCGCCAGCCCGGTGCTTCCGCCGAGGTGCGAGGACCCGATGGGATGCCGCTTGCGGTCTCGCGCGTCATGCTGCTGGTCGCCTACGACGGCTCGGGCTTTTGTGGCTTCGCGCCTCAGCCCGAGCGGCGGACCGTCGGAGGAGTGCTCGCCGGCACACTGGCTGAGATGTCCGGGCACGCCGTGGCGCTCACGTGCGCCGGCCGAACCGATGCGGGGGTGCACGCCGAGGGCCAGGTCGTGCATGCCGACCTCTTCCTCGAATCGGGGGCGCCCACGCGCCAGCGGCTCGCGGGGGAGGGCGCCCGCGGGGCGCGGGCGGCGCGCCTTGCCCGGCAGCTCACCGCCCAGCTCGGCCCCGAGATCGCTGTCCTCGAGTCCCGCCTGGCGCCCATTGGCTTCGATGCCCGTCGCTCGGCGCTCTCGCGGCGCTACCGGTACGACATCCTCACCGGCGCCGGAGCCGATCCGCTGCGGTCGCGGCTGAGCTGGCACGTGCCTGGTCACCTCGACCTCCCGGCGATGCGCACGGCCGCCGACGCGCTGGTCGGCGTGCACGACTTCTCGGCTTTCTGCAAGCAGCCCCCGCGCGGCTCGATGACGCGGCGGGTCGTGGACGCCGTCTTCCGCGGGGGGCTCGGCGACGACGGAAGGGTGCTGCGCTTCGAGATCGAAGCGAACGCCTTCTGTCACCACATGGTGCGTTCTCTCGTGGGCACCCTCGTCGCGGTGGGAGCCGGCCGGACAACGGCGGCGGCCCTGCTCGGGCTGCTGCGCACGGGCGACCGACGGGCGGCGGCACGCTCATCCAAGCCGGCACCGCCTCAGGGTCTCGTCCTTTCCGAGGTCCGCTACCCGAAGGAGCTCGTCGGTTCGCCGGAGGGCATCTGGAGGAGCCCACGGTAGGCATGGAGAAGCCCGCGGGCCAAAAGAGCCGGCGGGCGCGAGCCGGAGGCATCGCCCGGGCGAGGCGCCGTTTGCCCGCGGCTCCCCGGCGCCGTATCCTTGAGGCGGCCCGCAGGCCTCAGGCTCTGCGCGCCATCAGGCGGTTCAGAGCGAACGTCAGCGCGCCCGTCGGCAGAGCCGCGGGCGCCTCGAGGTTCGCCGCTGTGCCCATAGGACCTCGACGAAGGATGATCGTGCGCACCTACTCACCGACACCGAGCGACATCGACCGCGTGTGGTACGTCGTCGATGCCGAGGATCTCGTGCTGGGGAGGCTCGCCACCGAGGTGGCGCGGGTGCTGCGCGGCAAGCACAAGGCCATCTTCGCCCGCCATATCGACACCGGGGACCACGTGATCGTGGTCAACGCCGCCAAGGTGGTGCTTTCGGCCGACAAGGGCGAGAAGACCCTCGTCTACCGCCACTCGGGCTACCCGGGAGCGCTCCGGGCCACGAGCTTCGGCCAGCTGCTGCGCGACCGCCCGGAGGAGCTCGTGCGCCGGGCCGTGCGCGGCATGCTCCCGAGGGGTCCCCTTGGGCGCAAGCAGCTCACGAAGCTGAAGATCTACTCCGGGCCGCTGCACCCGCACGCTGCCCAGAAACCCCGGCCGCTCGAGGTGCCGAGCTCTGCCCGGAGGGCCTCGTGATCGCGCCGGTAGTGCCGGGCAACCACAAGGAGAGGTTGGGCTCTTTATGACCAAGCCGCTCGTCCAGGCCACTGGGCGCCGCAAGCAGGCGGTGGCCCGCGTGCGCTTCCGCACCGGAGACGGCAAGATAACCGTCAACAGGCGGAGCTTCGAGGACTACTTCCCCTCCGCCACGAACAGGATGCTTGCCTCCGAGCCGCTGCGGGTGGCGGGGAAGGCAGATGAGCTCGACGTCGACGTCACCATCGGGGGGGGCGGCGTGTCGGGCCAGGCAGGGGCGCTGCGTCACGGCATCGCCCGCGGCCTCGCCGAGCTCGATCCCGAGACCCGGACGAGGCTGAAGAAGGCCGGGATGCTCACCCGCGACGCCCGCGAGAAGGAGAGCAAGAAGTACGGCCTGAAAAAGGCCCGCAAGGCGCCGCAGTACTCCAAGCGCTGAGGCCGGCACCGCCTAGTGACAGCAAGAGACGGTCCGCCGCGCTTCGGCACCGACGGTCTGAGAGGAGTGGCGAACTCCGAGCTGACCCCCGAGGTCGCCCTGGCGCTCGGTCGCGCGGCGGCGCGCCATCTCGACGGCGGCCCCTTCCTGGTCGGAAGAGACACCCGCCGTTCGGGACCGATGCTGCAGTCCGCCCTTTCTGCCGGGCTCGCCTCCGAGGGACGCGACGTCGTCGACGTCGGGGTGATCCCGACGCCCGGGCTCGCCTTCCTGGCCGCGTCGAAGGGACAGCCGGCGGCGATGATCTCCGCCTCGCACAACCCCTACGAGGACAACGGCATCAAGCTCTTCGGCCCGGGCGGGGCCAAGCTCAGCGTCGCCGTCGAGACCGCCGTCCACGACGAGCTCGACCGTCTTTTCCACGCTGAGGCGGGTCAGCGCTCGGGAGGGGAGGCTGGGAGCGCCGGGGAGATCTGCTTGGAACCGGGGCGGCTTTCGTCATATGAGGACCGGTTGGCCTCGATCGGTCTACCGATCGGGGACTGGCGCAGCCGCCGGAGAGGTGGCGATCACAGCGAGATCGTGCTCGAGTGCGCCAACGGCGCCGCCAACTCCGTCGTCCCCCGCCTGCTCGGGCGCCTCCGAATCCCACACCGCACGATCTTCGCCAGTCCAGACGGCACGAACATCAACGCCGGTTGCGGCTCGACCCATCCCGAAGCCGTCATGGCCGAAGTCGTCGAGCGCGGGGCCGCTCTCGGGCTGGCCTTTGACGGCGATGCCGACCGCGTGCTCGCCGTGGACCATGAAGGAAGGCTCGTCGACGGGGACCAGCTGATCGCCATGTTCGCCGCCGACCTACATGTACGTGGGCTCCTGAGGGGCGACCAGGTGGTCGTGACCGTCATGAGCAACCTCGGCCTGCGGCGAGCCCTCGAGGCTCTTCGGATAGGCGTCGTCGAGACGCCCGTCGGGGACCGCCACGTCGCCGACGCCATGGAGGAGGGCGGCCTCGTGCTCGGCGGAGAGCAGTCGGGACACCTCATCTTCTCCGAGTACGCCACCACCGGCGACGGCATCATGACCGCCCTTTTGCTCCTTGAGCTCCTGTCCCGGCGCCAGTGCAGCCTCGCCGAGCTGGCGGCGTCCTCGATGACTCGGCTCCCCCAGGTCCTCCACAATGTGAGCGTCGCCGAGCCGGGGCTGCTGGCGGGGGCGCCGGCCGTCTGGGAGGCGGTCGGGGC
>JBOGHY010000149.1:0-10464 GCA_050742375.1 Acidimicrobiales bacterium
GAGAGCGAGGGCGGGCGACGGTCCCTCCAAGCCACCATCGAGGCGGTGCTGACGGTCGCCACCGAGCCCGTCCCGGCGCGTCTTTTGGCCGAGCTCCTCGAGCTTTCGACCAACCAGGTCGAAGCCACCTGCCGGATGCTCCAAGAGGACTATGAGGCGGAGGAGAGGGGCTTTCGCCTGGTGCGGGTAGCAGGGGGTTACAGATTCCAGAGCGACCCCGCCTATGCCGCCTATGTCGAGCGCTTCATCCTTGACGGCACGCCGCAGAGGCTCTCGCCTGCCGCCCTGGAGACCCTCGCAGTGGTCGCCTACAAACAGCCGGTCTCGCGCTCGCAGGTCTCGGCGATCCGCGGTGTGAACGCCGACGGGGTCCTTCGCCTGTTGGTGGCCCGCGGCTATGTCGAGGCGGTCGGGCGCGACCCCGGTCCGGGCCAGCCCGTGCTCTTCGGCACGACACAGCTCTTCTTGGAGCGCCTCGGCCTCGACTCGCCTGCCGACCTGCCGCCCCTGTCGGGCTTCGTCCCGCCGGTGAGCACCGTCGAACGCCTGGAGCAGGCCCTGCGCCCAGACCCGGGGGCGTGAGCGGCCGTCTCGCTATGCCGAGCGAGCCGGCCGGTGGTGGGGGAGGGAGGCCGCAGGGCGCAGAGGGACCTGAACGGCTGCAGAAGGTGCTGGCGCGGGCGGGACTCGGAAGCCGCCGGGCGGCCGAGGAGCTGATCGCCGCAGGCCGCGTGACGGTGGACGGCGCCGTCGCCACCCTGGGCGCCCGGGTGGAGGTCGAAAGGGCACGCGTCGCCGTCGACGGGGCACCCGTGGGAGTCCTGCCGGGCCTCGTCTATTACCTCCTCAACAAGCCTGCGGGCGTCGTTACGACCTCTCGTGACCCCCAGGGTCGCCCGACGGTCGTCGAGCTCGTGCCGTCGCGGCCCCGCGTCTTTTCGGTCGGGCGCCTCGACGCCGCCACCGAGGGCCTTTTGGTGCTCACGAACGACGGCGAGCTGTCCCAGTACCTCGCCCATCCGAGCCACGGCGTCGAAAAGGAGTACCTCGCCGAGGTCCGGGGCGATCCCGGGCCCGGCGTGCTGCAGGGCCTGCGCGCCGGAGTGGAGCTCGACGACGGCGTCACTCGGTCGGCCAAGGTGGTGCGCATTGCTCCTGGGCTGCTGCGCATCACCCTGCACGAGGGGCGAAACCGTCAGGTGCGGCGGATGTGCGAGGCAGCAGGCCACCCGGTGCTGCGTCTTGTCCGCGTGCGGATCGGCCCGCTCAGAGACCCGAGGCTCGCTCCAGGAGGCTACAGAGAGCTCTCGCCGCGAGAGGTCCGCGCCGTTTCGGCGGCCGCCTGGTCGAAGGACGGCACGGTTCCCCGGCATCGCCCGAGCCGCTCTCGGTAGCATGCCCGGCCATGGCCAAGGTGCTGCGGGCACTTCGCGGCGCCACGACGGTGGACGCCGACACCGAGGAGCAGGTCACCGAGCGGGTGCAGGCGCTGCTGCTGGCGCTCTTCGAGCGAAACGGCGTCGACCACGAGGATCTGATCTCGATTCTTTTCACCGCGACCGGCGACGTTGTCTCGATCTTCCCGGCCACGGCGGCGAGGGGGATCGGCCTCGGCGACGTCCCGCTCATCTGCGCTCGGGAGCTCGACGTGAGGGGCAGCCTGCCGAGATGCATCCGGGTGCTCGTCCACCTCCACACCGACCGTCAGCGCCGCCAGTTGCACCACCTCTACCTGGAGGGGGCGGGCGGGCTCCGCGACGACCTCCCCGAGTGACGCCGCCGTGCGACCCGAGCCGGCCAGCATCGCGACCACGGCGCGGTCCCCGGCCGTGGCGCCCGCGCCCGCCCGAGCTGATCTCCGACGGCGGGCACAGGTGATCGGGCTCGGCCTCGTGGGCTCTTCCATCGCCGCCGCCCTGAGGGCCCGCGGGTGGCACGTCACGGGCGCCGACCGCGACCCCGCCCGGGAGGCGCGGGCCGGCGAGCTCGCGATGATCGACGCCGGGGGAGACGACCCGGCTTCGGAGGTGAGCTTCATCGCAACTCCGTCGTCCGCCGTCGGAACGATCGCCCTCGGGCTCCTCGAGCGCGGCCCTGGTGTCGTGACCGATGTCGCCGGGGTGAAGGCGCCGATCGCCGCCGAGGTGCTGGATCCCCGCTTCGTCGGGGGCCACCCGATGGCCGGCTCCGAGCAGGAAGGGCCCGACGGCGCCGATCCCGACCTGTTCGTCGGGGCGACGTGGGTGCTCACCCCGACGGCCTCGACCGACCCGAGAGCCTTCTCGACGGTGCGCCAGGTCGTCAGCTCGCTCGGTGCCGACGTCGTGGCCCTCGCCCCCGAGCGCCACGACGAACTCGTGGCCGTCGTGTCGCACGTGCCCCATCTGACCGCCGCCGCCTTGATGAGCCTCGCCGGCGCATCAGAGGTCGACCGCGTCGTGCTGATGCGGCTGGCAGCGGGGGGCTTTCGTGACATGACGCGCGTGGCGGCCGGGTCGCCGGCGATCTGGCCCGACATCTGCCGCGACAACGCCGGCGCCATCTGCGCCGTGCTCGATCGCCTCTTGGGAAGGCTCGGCGAGGTCCGTCGCATGGTCGCCGACGCCGACCGCATGGCCCTCGAAGAGCTTCTCGAAGGGGCGAGGGCCGCCCGCCGCAACCTTCCGAGGCGGGCGTCGAGACCTGTAGAGGTCGTCGAGCTTCGCGTCGTCGTGCCCGACCGGCCGGGAGTCCTTGCCGAGGTGACGACGCTCGCCGGTGAGCTCGGCGTCAACATCGAGGATCTCGAGATCGCCCACAGCACCGAGGGCCAGGGCGGGGTTCTTCTGATGGTCGTGGCCATGGTTTCGGCGCCCGCCGTGGTGACGGCGCTTCGGGACCGCGGCTACAAGGTGGCCGCCGGGACATTGCCATGAAGGCCGGCGCTGGCGTGAAGGCAGGTGGGAGGAGGTGACGGACCGAGTCGTCGCCATCGACGGGCCGGCAGGGGCGGGGAAGTCGACCGTTGCCGCCGCGCTGGCAGAGCGCCTTGGGATGGAGCGCCTCGACACCGGCGCCATGTACCGGGCCGTGACGCTCATGGCACTGCGGAGGGGCGTGGACCCGGGTGACGCGCCCGCCTGCGAGGCGCTCGCGAGGCAGGCGAAGATCGAGGTTGGGCCGCCACTGGTCCTCGACGGCGAGGACGTCACTCAGGAGATCCGCTCGGCCGAGATCGACGCGGCCGTGTCGACCGTCGCCGCCCACGCCGGAGTCCGCCGCGAGCTGGTGGATCGTCAGCGCGCCTGGGCGGCCGAGCACGGCGGAGGGGTAGTCGAGGGCCGCGACATCGGCAGCGTTGTCTTCCCCGAGGCGGAGCTCAAGATCTACCTGACGGCCGCTCCGGCCGAGCGGGCCGTGCGCCGTTCGGCCGAACGCCCTGACGGAGATCCCGCTGGCACGAAGGCAGCCATCGCTGCACGCGACGCCAGCGACGCCAGCAGGCAGGCGTCCCCCCTCGTGGTGCCGGCGGACGCGATCGTGGTGGACTCTACGGGCAAGTCCGTCGCAAAGGTGGTGGAGGAGGTGTTGGCCCGGCTGTGAGATCGGACGTCGGTGCCGGCGGGCCAAGGCCGCCGGGAAGGGGGGAACTGGCCTTCTACGCCTTCTCCCGCACGATCTCGGTGGGAGTCGGCCGCGCCTACCTGCCCGGCAGGGTCCTCGGGCGCCGCCATATCCCAAGAAAGGGGCCTTTCATCCTGGCGCCCGTGCACCGCTCGTACGTCGACTGGCTCCTCGCCGCCCGGGTGACGAGACGCCGCCTGCGCTACATGGCGAAGGACGAGCTGTGGCAGTCGAGGATCGCCGGCGGCCTCCTCGACGCCTTGGGGGCCTTTCCGGTGAACCGCAGCGGCACCGACCGCGAGGCGCTCGAGCGCTGCCGGCAGGTGCTCGAGATCGGCGAGCCGCTCGTCATGTTCCCGGAGGGGACACGGCGCTCGGGAAGCGAGGTCGAGCATCTACGAGAAGGCGTCGCCTACCTGGCGCTTCGAGCTCAGGTGCCCGTGATCCCCGTCGGCATCGGCGGCAGCGAGCAGGCAATGCCCCGGGGTGCGCGCCTGCCCAAGCCGCACCACGTCGTCGTCGTCGTCGGGGCCCCTGTCGTCCCACCGGGTGCGGCGGCCCTCACTATGGCGCCCAGGGACGGTGGTGGCTCGCTCGAACAAAGGGGAAGTGTGCCCGGCGCGGGAGATGCGGGGCCCCCTCAGCGCAGCCGGATCTCCCGGCGGGCGACGGCGGAATTCTCCGAGCAGGTGAGGACGGCGATGCAGGCCGCCTTCGACGCGGCCAGGCGGGCGGCGGGGGTGCCCTAGCCGGCCCGCCAGCGGCCCTGGTTGGCCTCCGCCGGTCGAGGCCCTCAGGCGGCCCCGAGCGCAGGGATCTGAGGGCGGAGTAGATCCGTAGCCGATGCACCACGGTCGGACGCCGTCGGCGCGACGAGCGCGGGAGCGACGCCGGCGGTGACGGCGGCCGCTGAGGCGGCCGCCTTCAGCAGGTCGCGGAGCCCCGGGGGCGGGGGGAAGTACTCGTCCTCCTCGGTCACGTGCACTAGCTCGATCCCTCCGGATGGCGCCAATGCATCGACGATCTCCTGGACGAGCCACTCGGGAGCCGAGGCCCCGGCCGTCACGCCGACGATCCCGCAAAGATCGTCGGGCACCTCTCCGACCGAGTTGACGCGCAGCACGCGCCCACCTCCGGCTCCGGCGGCCACCTTTGTGAGGGAGACCGTGTTGGACGAGTTGGCCGATCCGATGACGACGACGGCGTCGCAGCCCGGCGCCAGGGCTCTCACCGACGCCTGGCGATTGGTCGTGGCGTAGCAGAGATCCGAGCGTCCCGGCATCCAGAGCTCTGGGAACCGTGCCTTGGCGGCACTCGCCACCTCGGACCACTCGTCGTGGGCAAGGGTCGTCTGGGCGAGGAGGGCGACCGGTGCGTCCTCGTCGAGCGCGAGGCCCGCAACCTCGGCGGGGCTCGTGACGAGCCGCACCGCTTCGGGGGCGACGGCCACGGTGCCGGCGGCCTCCTCGTGTCCCTCGTGGCCGACGTACAGCACCGTGAAGCCCTTGCGTGCCCGAACCCTCATCTCGTGGTGCACCTTGGTCACGAGCGGGCAACAGGCGTCGACGACGACCCGGTCTGCGGCGGCGGCGGCGGCTTCCACCTCGGGGGCGGACCCGTGCGCCGAGAGCATCAACGGCATCCCCGCCGGCACAATGCCCACGTCGTCGACGAAGATCACACCTCGGCGCTCGAAGGCCTCCACGACGACTTGGTTGTGGACGATCTCGTGGTAGCAGTACACGGGCGGCTCGAAGATCCTCACCATCCACCCGAGTGCCTTGATGGCCATCTCGACACCTGCGCAGAATCCCCGCGGCTCAGCCAGGCGTACCCGCTCTACCTGCATTGGAGCAACGGTACCGGACACTACGATGGTGGCATGCCACTGCCGAGCGTGGTGGCCGTGGCCGACTTCTCCCCGGCAGCACGTGCCGGGCTGCTCCCGGGCGACGAGATCTCCTCGATGAACGGCCAGGTGCCCCGCGACGTTATCGAGTACCAGCTGCTCGCCGACGAGCCGATCGTCGAGCTGGCCGTGGTCCGCGGGGGTCTCGAGGTCGCCCTGGCGGTGCGAAAGGCTCCTGGCGAGCCGCTCGGGGTCGAGGTGTCCTCGGCAGTGTTCGACCGGGTGAGGACATGCGACAACCACTGCGAATTCTGCTTCATATACCAGCTGCCAAAGGGTATGCGCCGAAGCTTGTACCTGAAGGACGACGACTACAGGCTGTCGTTCCTCTTTGGCAACTTCACCACGCTCACCCGCTTCACCGAGGTCGACTTGGAGCGGGTGATCGACGAGCGGCTCTCGCCCCTCTACGTCTCCATCCACGCCACTGATCCGAAGGTCCGAGCGAGGATGCTGCACAACAGGAGAGGGGGGCTTTCTCTGCGGTGGCTGAGGGCGCTCCTAGACCATGGCATCGAGGTGCACGGCCAGATCGTCGTCTGCCCCGGGTTGAACGACGGCGCCGTGCTGCACGACACCCTCGCCGGGATCCTCGATCGCTTCCCCGAGCTGTCGAGTGTCGCCGCTGTCCCTCTCGGGGTGAGCCGCTTCTCCAAAGAGGAGGCGATGAGGCCGCACTCTGAGGCCGAGGCCGCCGCCGTGGTGGACACCATCGAGGAGTGGCAGGCCAGCTTCCTGACGGTCTTTGGGCGCCGTCTGGTGTTCGCCGCCGACGAGTACTACCTCCTGGCGGCGCGGCCCTTCCCCCCGGCATCGTCCTACGAGGGCTTTCCCCAGCACGAGAACGGCGTCGGCATGGCCCCACGCTTCGAGGCCGAGCTGTCGGGGGAGCTGGCCGCCACGGGGCAACGGGGCGGCTTCTTCCAGTGGGTCGAAGGCGCCCCGGCCGAGGGGTACCGAGCCGATCACCTGGGGCCCGGGCCGGCAGCTGTCGCCCGGCCTCGGCCGTCGCCGGTGACGATCGGTCGCCGCCACAGGTCGCCGAGCGGCCGGTCGGTGACCCGGACGGCGGTGCTGACGGGCGAGTACGGGGCTCGAGTGCTGGCGCCGGCGCTACGCCGAGCCGGCTACGGGCACGTCGAGCTCGTGGCCGTGCCGAACCGCTACTTCGGCGGCAACATCGCCGTCACGGGGCTCATCACCGGCGCAGACCTGAGCGAGACTATGAGTGCCGTCGGGGAGCGCCGCTTCCTCCTGCCCGACGTGTGCCTGTCCAAGGGGGTCTTCCTCGACGGCGTCGCGATCGGGGAGCTGCCCTTTCCCGTCGAGGTGGTACCTGCCAACGGCGCCGCTCTGCGAGAGGCGCTCGGCCCGGCCCTTTCGCCCTGCCTCCCCGCGACAGTGCCCGGCGATGTGGCTGCAACCGGCCCTGTGGTTGCAACCGGCCCTGTGGTTGCAACCGGCGCGCCGAGATGACCGCCACGACTAGGCACCTGCCGGTCGTGGTGGTCGCCGGAAGGCCGAACGTGGGCAAGTCGACGCTCGTGAACAGAATCGCCGGGCGGCGGGTCGCCATCGTCGAGGAAAGTCCCGGCGTGACCCGGGACCGCTTCGAGCTCGAGTGCGAGTGGGCGGGGCGCAGGTTCACCCTTGTCGACACCGGTGGCATCCGCGAGCGGGGCGACTCGCTCGACGAGAAGGTCGCCGACCAGTCGCTGCGCGCCGTCGCCCGGGCAGACCTCGTGCTGCTCGTCTGCGACGCCACGACAGGGGTGACCGGAGAGGACGCCGGCGCGGCCGCCCGCCTGCGCGCCCTCGAGCGTGGCGTCGTCGTCGTGGCCAACAAGGTCGACTCGGAGTCGCGTGAGGCAGACGCTTGGGAGCTCGCGCGCCTCGGGCTCGGCGACCCGTGGATGGTGAGCGCCCTCCACGGTCGGGGGATGGGCGATCTCCTCGACGAGATCGTCGACCGACTGCCTCCGGTCGTCGACATCGGACGAAGCGACGTCACCGACCTCACGCCGAACGGGCACGTCGCCCGGGGTGCGGGGGCTTCGAGCGTGGCGATCGTCGGCCGCCCGAACGTCGGCAAGTCGACCCTGTTCAACCGTCTAATTGGCGAGGAGCGCTCCGTGGTCCACGACCAGCCGGGAACGACGCGAGACGCCATCGATACCGTGATCGAAACGCCGAGGGGAACCCTTCGCCTCGTCGACACTGCCGGAATGCGCCGCCGGGCACGCTCGGGGGAGGCGCCCGAGTACTACTCTCTCGTGCGCTCGCTCCAGGCGCTCGACCGTTGCGACGTGGTACTCCTCCTGCTCGACGCCAGCGAAGGGGTGACCCACCAGGACCAGCGTCTTGCGGAGCGCGTCGATGCCTCCGGCAGCCCGGCTGTGGTGGTCCTCAACAAGTGGGATCTGCTCGGCACCGCCGAGCGCCTGGCGGCGAACGCCGAGGTGGCCGACAAGCTCGCCTTCCTCGGATATGCGCAGGTGCTGCGTATATCCGCCAAGACTGGTCTGGGCGTTCACAGGCTCCTAGATGCGATAGCCCTCTCGATGGAGGCCTACCACCGCAGGATCCCGACGTCGCGGCTGAACGTGGCGTTGCGATCGGCCCAGAGCGCTCATCCCGCTGCCGGCGCCCGTATCCTCTACGGCGTGCAGGGGGCCGTCGACCCGCCCACGGTCACGCTCTTCGCGACACGCCGCCTCCAGCCTCCCTACCTGCGATATCTCGAGCGCTATCTGCGCGAGCACTTCGAGCTCGGCCCGACCCCCATCGAGCTTCGGGTGCGTGTGAGGTCGAGCCGGTGACGACCGAGAAATCCGACACCGACCGCGAGGCCGTGCCGGGGCTTGGCGACAGAGGGGCCGCGTCGGACGGCGGTGGCCGTCGAGGCGGCGATCGAAGCACCGACGGGGCGGGCGCGGATGATGCGGGCACCGTCTCGCGGATCCAGAGCGCGACGGTCCGCGCTCAGGCGGGCAATCTGGCAAAGAGCGCTTCCAAGCTGGCGAGCCAGCACAAGCTCTTCGTCCGCGACCGACTGTCGCTCCTGCTCGACGAAGGGAGCTTCGTCGAGGACGGGCTGCTTGCCAACGCGCTCGCCTCGGACCTGCCCGCCGACGGGGTGGTCACAGGGCAGGGACGTGTGGACGGGCGACCGGTCTGCGTCATGGCCAACGACCCGACGGTGAAGGCGGGCTCCTGGGGTGCCCGCACGGTTGAAAAGATCGTGCGCCTTACTGAGCATGCCCTCGCCCACGAGCTGCCCGTCTTCTACCTCGTTGACTCGGCCGGTGCTCGTATCACCGACCAGGTCGAGCTCTTCCCCGGCAGGAGGGGCGCCGGCCGGATCTTCTACAACCAGGTGCGCCTTTCTGGCCGGGTGCCCCAGATCTGCTGCCTTTTCGGCCCTTCGGCGGCCGGCGGTGCCTACATCCCCGCCTTCTGCGACGTCGTGTTCATGGTCGAGGGCAACGCCTCCATGTCCCTCGGCTCGCCTCGTATGGCCGAGATGGTGGTCGGGGAGGTGACCGATCTCGAGGAGATGGGTGGCGCCCGGATGCACGCCACGGTCTCAGGCTGCGGCGACAACCTCGTGTCCGACGACGCCGCCGCCATAGCCGCCGCCCGCAGCCACTTCTCATACCTCCCGGGCTCGTGGCGGGAGGTGTCGCCCTGGTCCGAGTCGCGCCCTCCTGGAGGCGAGCTCGACTCCTCGAGCATCCCGGCAAGCGAGAGGGAGGGATACGACATCCACGGCGTCATGGACGCTCTCGTAGACGGGGGATCCTTCTTCGAGCTCAAGCCCCTCTTCGCCCCCGAGGTGGTGGTCGGCTGGGCGCGCCTTGCCGGCCGGGCGATCGGGATAGTGGCGAACAACCCGGCGGTGAAGGGCGGCGTGCTTTTCACCGACTCGTCGGACAAGGCCGCCCGCTTCATCTGGTGCGCCGACGCGTTCAACGTGCCGTTGCTGTTCCTGGCCGACGTCCCGGGCTTCATGATCGGCACCCGTGTGGAGCGCGAGGGAATCATCCGCCACGGTGCCAAGATGATCACGGCAGTGTCGGAGGCCACCGTGCCCAAGATCTCGGTGATCTTGAGGAAGGCTTACGGCGCCGGCCTCTACGCGATGGCGGGGCCTGCCTTCGCGCCCGACTCATGCATAGCCCTCCCCTCGGCCCAGATCGCCGTCATGGGCCCGGAGGCAGCGGTCAATGCCGTCTTCGCCAACAAGATAGGTGCCATAGAGGCTGGTGCCGAGCGCGAGCGGTTTGTCGCCGAACGGCGCCGCGAGTACGAGGCTGATGTAGACCTGCTGCGCCTCGCCTCCGACCTCGTCGTCGATGCGGTCGTCCCGCCCGAGACGCTGCGGTCCGAGCTGATCCGTCGCTTTGCGCTATCGGAGTCGAAGAGCCGCTGGTTCACCGATCGCCGCCACGGGGTTCCGCCCGTATGACCGCCGCAGAGCCGACGCCCGACGACGGGGTGCCGTTCTACGGCGAGGAGACGGTGGAGAGCGGACAGGGTGGGGACGAAGACGACCTGCTCGACGACGAGTATGGCGACGGGGAGGACCACGAGACGGATCGGGCTGAAGACGACCAGGACGAAGAAGCCACTCGCAGGGCTCCGTGGCACTTCAAAGTGATCGTCGTGGGCTCGGTCGTATACCTCGGCTGGCGCGCCTACCAGGGCATCGGCTGGCTCGTGCACCACATTCACTGACCGCGCTGGCGATCGGCTCTCGGAGATGCCGAGAGGGGCAGGGGCGATCAGGAATTGGCTGCGCAGGCACAACCCGGGCCGCATCCGCCGGCGGGTTTTGCTCCATCCTTCGCCGAGCTCGCATCCGACCGGCCGAGCGTGGCGAAGACGGATAGCCGCCGCCGAGTGTTGGTGTGACCCTCCGGGCAGCTGGCGGGCGCTCGCGAGAGCGAGGG
>JBOGHY010000150.1:0-5823 GCA_050742375.1 Acidimicrobiales bacterium
GACCTGAGCATCACGACGGCTTCCGGCGACGTGATGGTCGGAGTCGCCGACGGCGTCGGCGTCTGGTTGGACATGACGACGGTGACGGGAGACACGGTCTGCGAGCTTCCGTCCGAGCAGGCCCAGCGCGGTGAGGCCGCCCTCGTGCTTTCACTCCGCACCGTGAGCGGGGACATGAGGATCGTGAGGACCGCCGCCGTGGTGACACCATCTGGAGGCGCCGCCTGAGGGCCTGCCGCCCGGAAGTCGCCATCCACCCTGCAGCCACCGGCACCCGATCCTCAGGGTTCGGCGACCGGCGGCATCACGGGCTTGCTCACAGGCGGTCTGCTCTCCGGCGCCCCGCTCGCTGCCGGCCGGTCAACCGTCGACGGGTCGTCGAGGTCTCCGTCTGGGCCCTCGCCGGCCGGGCGGGTGCGCCGGCCGTCGTGGCGGACGTCGCGCCGGCCGTCGTTGCGGGCGGCGAGGAGGCAGCCGCCCACGATGAGCACGAAGCCGGCCACGGTGCCGGCGCCGAAGTGCTCTCCGAGCACGCTTACCCCGAGCAGGACCGCGATCGCCGGGTTGACGTACGTGATGAGCGTCGCCCGCACCGGGCCCACCTCGGTGATGAGGGCGAAGAAGACGAGGAAGGCGATCACCGTGCACAGGACGATGAGCAGGACCACGGAGGCGACCACCGAACCGGATAGACCTCTGGCCGGCAGGGCGAAGGCAGCGATCGGCGCGTAGACGACGGCGCAGAGGGCGAGCGAGCCGGCGACGACGCCGAGACCGGGTAGCTCGGCGAGGTGCCGGGACAGTATCCAGGGCCCGAGCGCATAACCCACGGCGACGCCCGCCAGGGACAGAGCCGCCAGGAGGTCGGCGTGCGAGACGTCGAGACCAACGAGTGCGGCCACGCCCCCGAAGCCCACGGCCAGCCCGCCAAGGCGACGGGCGCTCAAGCGGTCGGTGCCTGTCGCTGCCGCCAGCACGGCGCTCACGAGGGGCACCGCCGCCACGATGAGTGCGGAGAGCGAGCTCGACAGCCGTCTCTCGGCGTTGAAGAGCAGGTACCACGGCACGCCGATCTCGGCGGCGGTGTAGGCGACCATCGCCTTCCAGTGGGCAAGGACCGGGCGCAGTGCGCCCCGGCTGGCCGCCAGCGGGAGGAGCAGGAGCGCCCCCGCACCCGTCCTCATCAACACGAGCAGCTGGGGGCTCACCTCCCGGACGGCCACCTTGATGAGAAGGTAGGGCACGCCCCAGATCACCCCGAGGGCGAGAAAGAGCATCCAGCCGCGCCGGCTCATCTCGACATCTTCTCCTCTTGGGCGCGGCCGCTCGCAGAGCGCCGAGGTGGCGTCGGCGCTCGCCGGGTGTCGAGGCTGGGGGCCGCCCGCAGGGCACGCCCGGTACGGTCTCGGTCATGGCCACGCCGCAGGACCACCGCGTCGCCGGCGAGTCCGGCCGGCTCCGGCTGCCGGCCATCTGCATCCACGGCGGGGCCGGCAGCTTCGAGCGAGTCGTGAAGGCTCCGAGCGGGCAGTCGGAGAAGCTCGAGGCTGAGATCGTCACCGCCCTCGGCAAGGCGCTCGACAGTGCCTGGACAGTGCTCGAAAGCCACGGGCCGGCGCTCGATGCGGTCGTCGAAGCGGTCGCCTCCCTCGAGGCGAGCGGGCGGTTCAATGCCGGCCGGGGCGCGGTCGCGACTACGACGGGAGAGGTGGAGCTGGACGCCGGCGTGATGGACGGCGTCACCGGCGCCGTGGGCGCCGTCTGCGCCAGCCGCTACCCCGACAGCGCAGTCCGGGCGGCCCGCGCCGTCGCCGGGCTCGGCGGGCCTGGGAGCGGTGCGATCCTGCTCGCCGGTGCCGGTGCCGACGACTTCGCCCGCGAGCAGGGTCTGGCGCCGAGGATCACGCCCGCCGCAGCGCCCCACGAGGGCGGAGCGCAGGAGTCGCCCGGCGATCCGGACGGGACCCTCGGGTCGCCCGGCGATCGCCACGGGACCGTCGGTGCCGTAGCCGCCGACGCCGCCGGGCACATCGCCGCCGCCACGAGCACGGGCGGGATTGCCGGCCAGCGCCTCGGCCGGGTCGGCGACTCGCCCATCCCCGGGGCCGGAGTCTGGGCCGGTGGCGGCACGGTCGCCGTCTCGGCGACCGGCACCGGGGAGAGCTTCCTAGTCACCGGCTTCGCTCACCGGGTGGACTTCGCCGTCTCGGCCGGACAAGGCCTTCGCGAGGCCGTCGACGGCGCCCTCGGCCTGGTGGCGGCCCTCGGGGGCCAGGGCGGGGCCGTGGCCATCTGCCCAGACGGCTCCTTTGCCGCACGCTTCAGCTCGGCCGCCATGGCCCGCGGGTGGCGAGACCCGGCTATGCGGGCCGCGTCGCTACGGGCGGAGTCCCGTTAGCCTCGCCCTGCGAAGTGACGGCGCCGCTGGTCCGAGCGGCGCGCTGGATCGAGGAGGATCGAGATGCCTGTACGTACCGGCGAAGCGACCTGGGAGGGCGACCTTCAGGGCGGAGGTGGCACGGTCAGCCTCGGCAGCGGCGCATTCAGCGGCGCCTACTCGTTCTCCTCGCGTTTCGGCGATGCCGACGGAGTGGCCGGCACCAACCCCGAGGAGCTGGTCGCCGCCGCCCACGCCGCCTGCTACTCGATGGCGCTCTCCGCCGGCCTTTCAAGTGCCGGCCACAAGCCGAGCCGAGTCCACACGGTCGCCAGCGCCCGCATAGAGCGCCAGGATGCAGGCTTCGCTATCACGCGCATCGACCTGCGCACCGAGGCCGAGGTGCCCGGCATCGATGAGGAGAGCTTCCGGAAAGAGGCCGAGACGGCGAAGGCCGGCTGCCCTGTCTCAAAGGCGCTCGCCGGGACCGAGATCACCCTCGAGGCAAAGCTGCTCTGAGGCGACCAGGCCGGGGCGGCCAGCCGAGGGCGATCTGGGGCGACCAGCGCCGGGCAGGCGACGGCCCGGCCCGACGAGCGGTGCCTCAGCTGCGCGGCACCTTCGACCAGGGCAGATCCTTGTCCACCCTCACGTCGCCCGGTAGGGCGAGCACCCGCTCGGCGAGGATGTTGCGCTGGATCTCCGAGGTGCCCCCCTCGATCGAGTTGGCACGGGAGCGAATGAACATCCTCGGCGCCGATCCGGCCGGCCCGACGAGCCCGAGCGGCTCGGACCGGCGCATCGTGTAGTCGAAGCCCACGAGCGCCGCGGCACCGAGCAAATCGACGCAGAGGTCGTAGATCCTCATGTTCACCTCGGCGAACATGAGCTTGGACACCGAGCCCTCCGGGCCGGGGCTGCCGGCGCGGCGAGCATCGAAGGCCCGCTGGTTCGTGAGACGGAGCAACTCGGCCTCGATCCAGGCCCGGGCCAGGCGGTCGCGCAGCACGGCCGTTCGCGGCCCGTCCTCTTCGAGCCAGATCCGTACCGCCTCGGCGATCGCCCCAGCGCCCCGCTGCTGCGGCCCGCCCGCCCCGCCGATGGAGCTCCTCTCGTTCATGAGGGTGCTCATCGCCACCCTCCAGCCGTCGCCGGCGTCCCCGATGCGGTCGGAGTCGGGGACTCGCACCTCGCTCAGGTAGACCTCGTTGAACTCGGCCTCGCCCGTCATCTGGCGGAGCGGACGCACGTCCACGCCGGCGGCGTGCATGTCGAGGGCGAAATAGGTGAGCCCCTTGTGCTTCGGCGCCTCGGGGTCGGTTCGCGTGACGAGCATGCCCCGGTCGGCCACGTGCGCCAGGGTGTTCCACACTTTCTGGCCCGAGACGACCCACTCGTCGCCGTCGCGCACGGCCCGGGTCGAGAGCCCCGCCAGATCCGAGCCCGCCCCCGGCTCGCTGAAGAGCTGGCACCAGACGTCCTCGCCGGAGAACATCGCCGGCAGGAGGCGCCGGCGCAGCTCATCCGAGCCGTGGGTGACGACGGTCGGCCCCGCCATCGCAAGGGCGAAGAATTCCCGAAAGCCGTGCGGCGTCGCCCCTGCCGCCTGGAGGCGCCCGTCCACCCGGCGCTGCAGGACGGGGGGGAGGTCGAGGCCGCCGTAGTCCGGTGGGAAGTGCACCCAGGCGAGGCCGAGCTCGTACTGGCGTCGCCGCAGCTCGACCGGATCGGCGGCGGCGGGATCGAGCTCGGAGAGCAGCTGGGAGAGGCGCTCGTCGAGCAGTCCGGCCCCCTCCTCGATCGACAGCCCGAACGTCGTCACGGCCACAGTTTGCCTCAGCCGGCAGCATTCACGAGTCTGCACAGCAGCGTTCCGAAAGCCCCTCCCCTCCCCAGTCCATGTACGACGTAGGCGTACGCCTGTGGGAGGAGGGCCAGTCGGCCGGGGAAATAGGTCTCGAAGACGGAGGGGTTCTCGAGGTGAGCGATCTCGAGGGAGGCGAACCCGGCGGCGGCGCCCTGGCGTGCCAGCGCGGAGGCGGTGTTCATCCTGTAGGAGACGGCGAAGTGGGCGACGTGGTCGTGGCCCGGCCGCTTCGCCCGCAGGAGCCGCAGGAGCTGGTCGTCGATCCCAAGGGCGGTGACGGCCCTGGCGGCGAGGCCGAAGTAGTGCCATAGGTTCGGCGTGAGAACAAAGAGCGACCCGCCCGGTTCGAGGCATGACCGGCACGCCCGGAGGAACGCCTCGGGCTCGGCCACGTGCTCGGCCACGTAGACGGCGAGGCCTACGTCGAAGCGCCCTGCGTTGTGCGCCGCGAAGGACTCGACCGTCTCGGCGTGGGCCTCGTCGAGAGCCGGGTTCGTCCCGCCCGACGCCGAGGGGTCGACGCCGACCATGCGGGCGACGAGCGGGCGGATGAGGCTTGCGTAGTGGTCGTCCCCGTCGCCCGCCCCGACGTCGAGGAGGTTGCTCTTTGGCGTTGCTACGGTCGCCACCCAGTCGCGAAGCGCCATGTACTGGTCCTCGTCGCGCCCCAGGAGCCGGTGCGAGACGGGGATGGGCGGCTCCCGGCGGAGGCTTTGCACGCGCCCATGATGCTCACCCGCCGCCGGGTGCTCAAGAGCTGGGGCGCTCAAGGGCTATGGGGTGAAGGTGACGGCGCCCTTCTGGCTAGCGGTCGTGTCGGGGACGATCTCGACCCAGGTCCGTCCGGGAGCGAGCTTGACGGCGTGGCCGGACAGGTCGGTGAAGGTCGTCGGGTCGTCGAGGGAGGCCCGGTGCCAGGAGACCCGGGTGACGCGCCCGTCGCGCAGCACCCATCCCGTTCCGGTCCCGACCACCTTCGACTCGACGTCGCCGGTCCCGCCGGTGCTCTCGATGTAGGGGCCGTAGTGGTAGTGGACGACCTGGACGACGATGTTCGTCGTCGTCACCGGTCGGTTCGTGAGGGCGTCCATGTCAACCTGGCCGGCGTAGGTGTGCAGCCAGTCGTGGCCGGACGGCTCCCACTTCCACACGACGTCGGTACCGGGGGAGAAGTCGATCCGAAGGCTTGCGACCGGGCCGGATCGTTTTGGCGGGGCGGCCGAGTACTGAAAGACCGGAGGCGGGGGCTTGTCACCCTTCACGAGGGCGTAGAGCGCCTTGGTGCTCGTGTAGAGGTTGTCGGGCGGAACCCTCGACGAGATGCGCTCGGCCGCTTGCTGCGCTCCGGCGAGCAGGTCGGCGGGATGCAGCCAGGACAGATGGTCGACGGCGCTCACGTCGGGGTCGATCCCGCCTGCGAAGGCGAGGATGGGGTCGCCGAAGGCCTGCAGAATGTGCCAGTCGACCCACCTGACCGATCTCGTCGGCCCGATGGACGAGGCGTCGGTGCACTGGTAGACGGCCATGTAGCGCATGATGAAGCCTTCGGCGGGCGTGTCGTAGACGATGTCGGCCTCGT
>JBOGHY010000151.1:0-14015 GCA_050742375.1 Acidimicrobiales bacterium
GCCAGGGCCGGAAGCTGGTGGCGCCACGAGTAGGAGGTCTCCGGGAAGCCGTGGACGAGGAGGACGGCGGGGCCGCCTCCCTGCTCGACGAGGTGGATGCTCACCCCTCTGCCGACGTCGAGATCGCGCTCTGTCACTCCGCCTGCGCCGCGTCCGGCTTTGGTCACCTCGCCACCGTAGGCGGACGGCGCGCGGAAACGAGCAGGATCGAGGACAGGCCCGGCACCCTGCAAAGCCACCGGTCGAGGGGCCGAAGCGCCCGGGGCGTGTCGTGGTAGGGGGCGCCCGAGACCTCGATCTCTGAGAAGCCGTTGGCGGCGAGCAGACCTGTGAGGGCGCGCCGTGTGAACAGGCGCAGGTGGCCGGCCACGATCGAGCCGGGGCGCCCGTAGATCCCCTTCAGGCTCACCTCGCTGAAGACCGGCTGGACGCCGGCCACGAGCAGAGCGCGGTTGTACCAGGCGGCGAGATTGGGCGTGGAGAGGAGGAGGGTTCCGCCGGGCACGAGGACGCGGCGTGCCTCGGCGAGGGCCGAGTCAGTGTCGACCAGGTGCTCGATGAGCTCGCTCATGACGACGACGTCGAGGCTCCGGCTCCGAAAAGGCAGCCCTTCTGCTTCGAGCGAGGCGCGGGCAACCGGAAGGCCGCGCCCCCGCGCCTCTACGAGCGCCTCGCCGGACCAGTCGCAGCCCGCCATCGCCACGGCTGCGCCGCCGGCGGCCCGGCAGGCGTCGAGGGCGATCTTGGTGGCGGCGCCGTCGCCGCAGCCGACGTCGACGCCGCGAAGCGGTTCTATGGCCCGCGAGGCGAGGCGTGCCAGCAGTGCGCCTTGACGGCAGGCCCGCTCGGGGCCCGAGTGACTGGGAACCGAGGGGCTTTCGTAGAAGGCGCGGAGACGCTCGCTCGTCACCGACGGCGCCTCGAGCCCGCCGGGCGCGACGTACCCAGGTCCATACGAGCGGGCCCGGGCACGTCGCGCTTTTGGTTCCTCAGTGCTGCTTGAAGAGCGCGGGGATCTTCGGCGCTGCTCCGCTGTAGGGGTAGATCTTGCCCTTGTTCGTGGTCACATAGAGCGGGCTGATCGCCTTGATAGAGCCGTTGTGGATCGTGACGAGCTCGGATCCCGACATGCCGTAGTGGTCGGTCTTCGAGAAGTCGAACGGGACCAGGTTGGCGGCGGCGATGTCGTGACCGTCGCGCTCGAGCGCCTTCATGAAGCTGGAGCGCGTCAGGTTCTTGCCCGCTGCACGCAACATCTCGACCGCCGACATCCCGAGGGACACCCCGTACTCGGAGTTGCCGTCCCAGTGGTAGCCCTTGTCGTACTTGTGAAGGATCGACTTCGCGAGGATCACCCACGGGTTTGTGGCGTCCGACTCGAGCGGCAGGTAGGCGTTCGAGATGACCCCGTTGAGCAACGCCTCTCCGGCCTTGCCCTTCGAGAAGGACGAGAGCAGGCCACCCACCGTCGGCGGGTCGGAGCCGACGCTCGAGATGACGATGAGCGGGTGGTAGTTCAGCTCGGCGGCGGCCAGGAGGGCGAGCGCCGTGGCTGCCGGGATCGTGTACAGCACTACGATCTTCGCCCCGGAGGCCTTGATGGCGGCAATCTGGCTCCCGAGTCCTGCCGCCAGCCCGGCGGTGGTCGCCTGGTAGGTCTGGCGGCTGACGACGGCGCTGTGGCGGATCTCCGCGTCGAGGCCGCGTACCCCGTCTATCCCGAACTCGTCGTCCTGGTAGAGGTAGCCGACCTTGCGGCCGTCGAGGTGACGCTCGACGTAGTGGCCGAGGATCTTGCCCTCGACGACGTAGTCGGGCTGCCACCCGAAGACGTAGGGGTCGTGCGAGTCGTTCCAGCAGGCACAGCCGGACTCGATGAAGGCATCCGGTATGTGCTCGTCCTTCAGGTACCCCTCGACGGCCAGCTGCGTCGGCGTGCCGAGCGCCCCGACCTCGGCGAACTCGTGGTCGACCTCGACGAGCTGCCGCGTCATTTGCACCGTGAGCGTCGGGTCGTACTGGTCGTTCAATATGTCGTACTTGATGTTCCGGCCGTAGATGCCGCCATGGGCGTTTATGTACCTGAAGACGGCATTGGTGGCGGGGGCGATCTCGTCATATCCCGGTGCCGCCGGCCCCGTGAGCGGGGTGGTCGCCCCGAGCACGATCTGGTGCCGGCTCACTCCGGGGGTGCTCGCATGTCGCATCGTCGCCCCGGTGCTGGGGGTCGCCAGCATCACGACGACGAGTGCGATCGAGGAGAGCACGGAGCCGCAGATCACGACGCTCCGCCGCAGTCTCATCCGATGTGTCATTTGGTGGTTCCTTTCTGTTGTCGTGGGGAAGTCGTTCTCGTTGCGCCCGTTGCGCCCTGGCCGGTCCCTCGTCACGGCACCGTCGGCTCTCGTTTCATCGACTGAGCCGGCGCCGAGGGAGACGGCCCCACGCCGGCGGCGGCCGGCAGCACGGGCACGGTCGCGGGTCCGGCGGCGACCGTACCCTCGCGCCGGACGAGGCGTTTCAGGAAGGAGCCGAGCCGGCGCAGCCATCCCTGGATGCCGGAGGGAGCGAGCATCATGATCACGACGATCAAGAGCCCGAAGACGGCGTTCTGAAGGTTCGCCGAGACGCCGCTCGAAAGCGAGAAATGCCCCGAGAGGCTCTGGCTCCACTGAGGGATGTAGACGAGAGCAAGCGCCCCCCACCACGCACCGACGAGCGAGCCGCTCCCGCCGATCACCATCCCGGCGAGAAGCTGGATGGAAAGAACGAGGCTGAAGCTGTTCGGGCTGACGATCCCGCTCCAGAAGGCGAACATGGCACCGGCCAGCCCCGCGGCGGCGGCGCTCATGCCGAAAGCGAGCACCCGAAGGCGCCCCGCGTGCAGCCCGGCGGCCGACGCCGCGATCTCGTCGTCGCGAACCGCCCGCAGTGACCTCCCGAAGCGGCTCCTCACGAAGTTCCCGAGAAGGACCATCGAGATGATCGCCGCCAGGAGAGTGATCCAGGCGAGCCATCTCGAAGACGGGATCGAGCCGGGCGGGATCGGTGGGTTGACGATGACGCCCTCGTCCCCGTTGAAGAGGCTGGCGAACTTGCTCGGCAGATCCTGCACCGCCAGGGCCAACGCCAGCGTGACGCCGGCGAGGTAGGGGCCCGTGAGGCGCGTGGAAGGGATGCCGATGAAGACGCCGACGGCGGCCGCCGCTGCCACGCCGACGAAGATCGGCACGATGAGCGGCAGGTCGAAGTGCTCCATCATCAAGCCGGCCCCATAGGCGCCGATCGCCACGAAGGCGCCGTGGCCGAGGGAGATCTGGCCGCTCACGCCGGTGAGCACCGACAGCCCGGCGATGGCGATGGCGAACCAGGCGACCTCGGCGATCTCGCTGTTGTCGTAGGCGTTGACCGACAGGGTCAGCCAGAAGAGCAGACCGGCGGCGACGACGGCGTAGAGAAGGTGCCGCAACAACGGCTGGTCGGGCAGGCGGAACAACCGCCGCCGGCGAGACGTCGGCGCCGCGTGGGAGCCTCTCATCCCCGCCTCCCGAGGTCCGGCCCGCTGGCGGGGCTGTGCCCAATGCCCGCCTCGGGGCGCCTCATACCCGCCTCGTTCGCGTCTGGCCGAGGAGACCCTCGGGTCGGATCGAAAGGACGAGGATGAGCAGTACCGCCGCGCCGACGGTCTCCAGGCTCGATCCGAGGTAACCCCCGACGTAGGAGATCCCTAGCCCGGTCATGATCCCGCCTATGAGGGCGCCTAGGGTGCTGTTCAGCCCTCCGAGCGCTGCGGCGGCGAAGCCGTAGACGAGGATCGGGTCCATCATGTTCGGCGACAGGAGAACCTTGGGTGCCACGAGCAGCCCGGCGAGGGCGCCGGCGAGGGTGGCGAGAGCCCACCCGGCCGTGAGGATGCGGCCGACGCGCACCCCAAGCAGGCGGGAGACCTCGGGCGCATAGGCCGAGGCACGCATCCGCAGCCCAAGGCTCGTCCAACGAAAGAGGACAAACATGGCCAACATGAGGGCCAGCACGGCGCCGAGCACGAACACGTCGAAGTGGGAGAAGTTGAGATGCGTGTGGCCGATCTCGATGCCTATCTGGGAGAAGGCGGGGTAGAAGCCGCGCACGCCAGATCCCCAGATCGCACCGACGACGGACTCGACGAGGACGAGGAGCCCGATCGTGACGACAACCGGGTTGAGCTCGGGCTTGCCGTAGAGCGGGCGTATGAACACGCGCTCGGTGACGGCGCCGACGACGAGGCCGGCGACGAGGGCGGCAACGAATGCGAGCCAGTAGTTGACCTGGGCCTCGAAGAGCGTGATGGCGATGTAGCTCGTGAGCGTGGCCAGAGCGCCCTGTGCGAAGTTGATGACGTGCGTAGCTCTCCAGATGAGGACGAGCCCGAGGGCGACGGCGGCGTAGATCACTCCGTAGGTGAGGCCGTTGAGCGTCAGGTTGACGAAGAGGCTCATCGTGCTCTCGTCGCGATCAAGACGGTCACTCTCATCTCAGTATCCGAGGTAGGTGCGGCGAAGCTCGGTCTCAGAGTCGAGGGAGTCCGCCTTGCCCGAGAAGACGACCCTGCCGAGATTGAGGACGACGACGACCTCGGCGATCGACAGGGCACTACGGGCGTTCTGCTCGACGAGGACGATGGTCAGGCCGTCGTCGTGTGCCAGCCTGTCGATGACGCGCATGAGCTCGGCGGTGACGAGCGGCGCCAACCCGAGCGACGGCTCGTCGAGGAGCAGCACCCCGGGCTGGGCGGCGAGGGCACGGCTGATGGCGAGCATCTGGCGCTCGCCGCCCGAGAGGGTGGCCGCCTGGCGCCTGCGACGTGCCTCGAGCGGCGGGAAGAGTGCGAAGGCACTGTCGATGGCGTCCTGGTACCCGGGCCGGCGACGGCGCCAGAGAGCCCCGAGACGGACGTTCTCCTCGACGGTCAGCTCCGTGATGACTCCCCTTCCTTCGGGAACATGCGAGATCCCCTTTCGGACGATGTTCTCGGGAGCCATGCCGCCGATCTCGGCGCCGTCGAGGGTGATGCTGCCCTCCTTGGCGGGCACGAGCCCGCTGATGGTGCGAAGCAGGGTCGTCTTGCCGGCCCCGTTGGCGCCAAGAACGGCAGTGATGCAGCCGTCGGGCGCCTGCAGGGAGACGTCCTCGAGCGCTCTCACGGGCCCGTAGGAGACCGAGAGGCGCTCAACTGAGAGCATCGGTCTCCTTGGTCTCGGCGGCCCTGCCGAGATAGGCGCTCGTGACCCCTTGATCGGCGCGCACCTCCTCAGGAGTGCCCGAGGCGATCACCTTGCCGAAGTCGAGCACCACGATCCGGTCACAGCTCGACATGACGAGGTCGATGTTGTGCTCTACGAGGAGCACCCCGATGTCACCCCGCAGTTCCTTGAGCAGCTCGGCCAGGTCGGCGATCTCAGAGATCGACAGCCCGCTCGCCGGTTCGTCCATCATGACGAGCGCAGGATCGGATACGAGGGCGCGAGCGAGGGCGACGCGCTTTTGCACCGGATAGGGCAGGGCCGACGGCGGCGTGGAGGCGTACCCCGACACGCCGAGACGGTCGAGGGCCTCCATGGCACGTTGTCGCTGGCGGCGCTCGTTCCGGCTGGACGGCCAGAGCCCGAGAACCTCGCTCACAAGGCCCTTTCGAGCCGTCGGAGCCGCTCCGACGAGGACGTTCTCGAGAGCGTCGAGGCTCTCGAAGAGCCCGACGCCCTGCAGGGTTCGCTCGATGCCGAGGGCGGCGAGGTCGTGAGCATGCTGGCGCCGCAGCTCCCGCCCGCGCCAGAGGACCCGCCCCGAGCCCTGCCGCACGAAGCCGCAGACCACGTTGAACAGCGTCGTCTTGCCGGCGCCGTTCGGGCCGATGACGCCGACGATCTCGCCGGTCGAGGCCGTGAGGGAAACCTCGTCGAGCACTCGAAGGCCCCCAAAGGAGACGGTGACGTCCTCGATCCTCAGCTCCGAGAGGGTCGGGCCAGCCGTGGAGGCGCTTTCGGGACCGACCACTGTCGAGGCTGTCACGACCGCATGCGCCCCTTTCTCCAGTACTTCCCGTGTCCTGCTGCCTTGGTCGCACGGTCTCCCGGCGGCTGTCACTGGTGCCTGGAGGAGATCAGCCGTCACACTACTGGAACACTCGGTTGCAAGCCCGGGCGGTGGCTCGCGATCGGGCGCGACAACTAGGTGACGGTCGGTGGGCCCGGCAGGGATCGAACCTGCGGCCGAAGGATTATGAGTCCTCTGCTCTGACCACTGAGCTACGGGCCCCTGGGTGCTCGAACTGGGATGGTATGTCTCGCTGAACCCGGACCGGAACTTAACCCAGCCGCACGGAGTTCTCGGGGCTATGCCGGCCACCGCGTCGCCACCCGTCAGAGCAGCACGCTGCGCACGGCGGCGACGATCTTGTGCTCATCGGGCAGCACGTAGTCCTCCATGGGCTTGCTGTAGGGCACCGGCGCGTCGGCGGCGGTCACCTGGACGACCGGGGCTCGTAGCAGGGAGAAGCCCCGCTCGGCGACCTCAGCGGCGATGATGGCCGAGGCGGAAGCGTGGCGCGTCGCCTGATCGACGAGAACGAGCCTCCCCGTCTTCGAGACGGACTCGAGAATGGCCTCGGTATCGAGTGGCGCCAGCGTGCGAGGATCGACGACCTCGGCACTGATGCTCTCGGTGGACAGCTGTGCTGCGGCCGCCAGGGCGCGACGCACCATGGCGCCGGTGGCCACGATCGTGACGTCGCCGCCTTCGCGCTGTACCTCTGCGCTGCCAAAGGGCACTACGTGCTCGCCTTCTGGCACCGGACCCTCTTCCAGCATCAACAGGTAGTGCACCATGAAGACGACTGGATTGTCGTCGCGGATGGCACTCGTCATGAGGCCCTTTGCGTCGGCGGGCGTGGAGGGAACGGCGATCTTGAGCCCGGGCACTCCCATGAACATCCCGTAGAGCGAGCCGGTGTGCTGCCCCGCCCAGCCGGCGGTGAACCCGTAACCGGCTTTCAGCACGATGGGCACTTTCAGCTGACCCCCGCTCATGTATCGAAAGCGGGGTGCCTCGTTCACGACCTGGTCCATGGCCACGAGCATGAACTCGGCCATGTAGAGCTCCACGACCGGCCGGTAGCCGGACATCGCCGCTCCGACGGCCATGCCGATCTCGGCCGTCTCGGCGATGGGTGTGACTCGGACGCGGTCGGGGCCGAACCGATTGAGGAAGGGATCGTTCGGCGTGGTGGCGATGTTCTGGCCGAAGTAGAGCACGGTTTCATCGCGCTCCATCTCCTCTCGTATGGCTTCGTCTACGGCGGCTGCATAGACGAGCTGACGGTCCATCAAGCCTCTTACGCGTAGACGAAGCGGAGGGCGTCGGAGCCTTCCGGAAAGGGGGCCGAGGCGGCGAACTCGACCGCCTCCTGCATCTCTTCCTGCACGCCTGCGGCGATCGAGTACGCAACATCGGGGCTGAGCACGCCCTCGGCGACGAGGTGAGCCCGGAAGCGGGGCACCGGATCGCCTGCCTTGGCGGCCTCGTACTCCTCGATCGCGCCGAAGACCTCCACGGCTTCGTGCTCGGGGAAGTGAAGCGGTATCCCGGGCGGGGCGATGATGTTGCCGTGGGCGCTCAGGCGGTAGAGCTTCGACTCCACGAGTGACGGCCCCTCGCCACTGCGCGCCCTGGCGGCGGCCGAGCCCACCGCGTCGTGCACGGCGACCGGATCGCAGCCGTCGACGGTGACGCCCGGCATGGAGTAGGCACGCGCCTTGGTCGAGAGCGGCTCGCCGGCGGCCGCGTTGGCGTCCTCTTGTTCGACTCGGGTGACGACGTTGAAGCTGTTGTTCTCCATGACGTAGACGATGGGCAACCTCCAGAGAGACGCGACGTTGAGTGCCTCGTGGAACGCACCCTGCTTGGACGCCCCGTCGCCGAAGAAGCACAGCACCACCTGGCCCTTGCCTGCGATCTGCGCGGCGTAGGCGGCCCCAGTGGCCTGAGGGATGCCCTGACCGACGATCCCGGACGTGCCGAGAAAGTCGTGTTCGACGTCGGTGAGATGCATCGAGCCGCCGTGCCCGCCACAAAGTCCTGCCTTTTTCCCGAAGATCTCGGCCATCATCGCCTTCGGATCGGCACCGAGCACGAGAGGGTAGCCGTGGCAGCGATACGTCGAGAGAACCGGGTCGCCCTCGGCGCGGGTGGCGAGGGATCCCACGATGGACGCCTCGGCTCCATCGCCGAGATGGGTATGACCGCGAATCAGCCCTGGATACTCCGAGAAGCTTGCCTTGACCCGATCCTCGAATTCCCTCACTCGCAGCATCTGGGTGTACATCCAGACCAGCCGTTGGCCACCCTCGGCGTCGGTCACTGTCACCACAGTACGGCACGGAAACGGCCACCGCAGGTGGGACGACCCGAGGACATCGCCCGCGCTTCGGCTGACCCGATGTCGAGGCACCGGTGTCAAGGGACTCTGCTCGCACTTACTACCGTCGTGGAATGACTGCTCGGCGGACCCGTCGCGGCGCGGCTTCGTACCGCTCGCTCTGGAGGCTGCGCCGATTCGTCGGTCCCTACCGGGGCCAGATGGTGCTCATGCTCGCTTGCGCCTGCCTTTCGACGGCGGCCAACACCGTCATCCCCCTCGTCCTCGAGGCAGTCGTGGACGGTCCGATCGCCCACCACAACCGGGGCGCCCTCGTCCCGATGTTCTTCCTCGCCCTCGGCCTCGGTCTTTTCGGCGCGGGGCTGATCGTTGCGAGACGCTGGGTCCAGTCGGTTGCCATCCAGATGGTCGAGCGGCAGATGCGCGACGACATCTACGCTCGTCTGCAGCGCCTGCCGGTCTCCTTCCACGACCAATGGCAGACCGGTCAACTCCTGTCGAGGGCGACGTCCGACCTCGCCACGATCCGCCGCTTCCTCGGTTTCGGCGCCATCTTCTTCGTCGTCGACGCCATGCAGTACCTGGTCGTGATGGGTCTCCTCTTCGCCACCTTCCCCCCTCTCGGCGCAGTCGCCTTTGTCACCACCCTCCCTGTGATCTGGCTTGCCAAGAGCTTCGGAGCGGGCTACTCGTCCATCTCCCGGCGCGTGCAGGACCAGCAGGGCGACCTCGCCACCGTCGTCGAAGAGGCAGCGAGCGGCATGCGCGTCGTAAAGGCCTTCGGACGGGCTCCTTTGATGCAGGAGCGATTCGGCACGTCGGCGCGCCTTCTTCGCGGCTCGGAGCTAGGGCTCATCAACCTGCGGGCGAAGTTCTGGGGCTGGCTCACCTTGGTCCCCAACGTCTCGATGGCGCTCTCGGTGCTCGTGGGTGGCATCGCCGTGGCTCGCGGCGATATGTCCCTCGGCGCCCTCGTCGCCTTCACGACGCTGCTCTTCCTGCTCCAGTGGCCCATCATCGACCTCGGCTGGATCCTCTCGATGGCCCAGCAAGCAGGCACGGCGGCCGACCGGGTCTGCGAGCTCTTCGACGCCCCGATGACGATCGACGACGTTCCGGGCGCACGAAGCCTCCACGAGACGACAGGGAGACTTTCCTTCGAGCACGTGGGCTTCACCTACCCCGGGAACGACCGGCCCGTGCTCAGGGACATCGATCTCGTGATCGAACCGGGAGAGACCGTCGCCGTCGTCGGCCTTACCGGCTCGGGCAAGAGCACGCTCGCGGCGCTGCCGGCCCGCCTTTACGACGTGACCGCCGGCAGGATCAGCCTCGACGGCACGGACATCCGCCAGCTCTCCCTCGACTCGCTCCGGCGCCAGGTCGCCGTTGCCTTCGAGGACCCGATCCTTTTCTCGATGAGCGTCCGGGAGAACCTCCTATTGGGGCGGGCGGAGACGAGTGATGAGGAGCTCGAGGCGGCCGTCGCGCTTGCCCAGGCCGGCTTCGTCCATGACCTCCCCTGGGGCCTCGACACCCGCATCGGCGAGCAGGGCATGTCGCTCTCGGGCGGCCAGCGCCAGCGTCTCGCCCTTGCGCGGGCTGTCATCGCCCGGCCCTCGGTCCTTGTCCTCGACGACCCGCTCTCCGCCCTCGACGTCGAGACGGAGGCTCTCGTCGAGAAAGCGCTCGCCCAGGTCCTGCAGCGCACGACGGCCCTCGTCGTCGTGCACCGCCCCTCGACGGTCGCCCTCGCCCAGCGGGTGGCCTTCCTCCGCGACGGCGTGCTGGCGGCGGTGGGCAGCCATCACGAGCTGATGGAGCTTCCCGAGTACGCCTCGGTCCTCTCGGTCGACTACGTGGGCAAGAGCGCCTCGTGAGCCTGAGCGAGACGTGGCGGGGAATCGCCGCCGAGGAGGTAGAGGAGGTCCCAGCGGCCTGGACCGGCCTGTTGCGCAAGCGCACCCGGCACCTCATCGGGTCGCTCGCCGCCCCCCACCGGCGAGCCCTCGCTCTCGTCGGGGTCGCCATCCTCTTCTCGAACCTCTCGGCGACGGTCATCCCCTTTCTCGTCGGTCTCGGGATCGATCTGGGGGTGTCCGGCGCACGCCACCATGACTACCTGCCGCTCTACGTCATCACGGCGGCCATCATCGGCTGCGCCCTTACCCAAGCGATCCTGTACCGCGTCTTTGTCAAGGGAGCCGGCCGTGTCGGCCAGGAGATCATGCTGGAGCTGCGAGAACGAGTTTTCGCCCACTTCCAGCGCCTCAGCCTTGCCTTTCACGAGCACTACACGACGGGACGCATGATCGCCCGCCTCACCTCGGACTTCGAGTCGATAGAAAACATGTTCGACCTTGGCCTCGACACCCTCGTCAATTCCACCTTGTCGGTGGTCGGCGTCGGCGCCTTCCTCCTCGCCCTCGACCTGCCCCTCGGTCTCGTATGTCTCGCCGGGTTCGTGCCCCTCTACTTCCTGACGCGTTGGTACACGAGGGAGTCGACCATCGCCTACCGCGTGACGCGCACTGCGATGGCGCTCGTGATCGTGCATTTCACCGAGTCGCTTCGCGGGATCAGAGCCGTGCACGCCTTCCGACGGCAGCAACGCAACGACGAGCTCTTCGGCCAGCTCTCCGAGGACTACCGCATCGCCATGACCCGCTCCTTCCGCCTCCTCGGCGTCTACTGGCCGAGCATCGTCCTCGTCGGCAACCTCACGACGGCTGCGGTCCTTCTCTACGGCGGTTGGCGCGTGATCGGCGGCGCGATGGAGGTCGGTGTCCTGGCGTCGTTCGTGCTGTACCTGCAGCGCTTCTACGAACCCCTCGCCGAGGTGAGCCAGTTCTACGACTCCTTCCAGGCCGCCGCCGCCGGCTTCGAGAAGCTGGCCGGGGTGCTCGACGAAGAGCCGAGCGTGCCCTTTCCCGAGGTGGGAGCTGTTCTTCCCATGGAGGGGCTCTCGGGGGCGATCGAGCTCGAGGCGGTCCGCTTCTCGTACCGGGGCGGCTTGGAGGTCCTCTCGGAGCTCGACCTCGCCGTGCCGGCCGGCCAGACCGTTGCCCTGCTCGGCGAGACCGGAGCTGGCAAGAGCACCGTGGCCCGCCTTCTCGCCCGCTTCTATGACCCGGACGAAGGCAGGATCTCGATCGACGGCATCTCGCTCGGGGAGATGGACAAGGACTCCCTTCGTCGGGCGGTCGCCATGGTGACCCAGGAGAGCTTTCTCTTCTCGGGGACCCTGGGGGAGAACATTGCCTTCGGCTCGCCCGACGCGACCGAGGACGACATAGAAAGAGCGGCGCGCGCCGTCGGGGTGGATACCTTCGTTGTGGGCCTCGGAGGGGGATACGACAGCGACATCGGCAAGGCCGGCTCCCGCCTCTCGGCCGGTCAGCGACAGCTCGTCGCCCTTGCGAGAGCCTTTCTCGCCAACCCCGCCGTGCTCATCCTCGATGAGGCGAGCTCGGCGCTCGACGCCCCGATGGAGAGGCTCGTCCAATCCGCCCTCAAGACCGTGCTCGCCGGGCGGACCTCACTCATCATCGCCCACCGCCTCTCGACGGTGGAGATCGCCGACAGGGTCATCGTGCTTCACGCCGGCCGCGTGGTGGAAGACGGCACTCCGGCCGATCTTTTGGCGGAGGGCTCGGGGCATTACGCCTCGCTGCACGCCGCCTGGCGGCAGAGCCTCGTCTGAGCGTCTTTCATCCCTCGGGCGCCACGGCGGCCTGGGGGCGAGCGTTTCGAACACCAGAGAACGGGCTCCGGGGGAGAGACTCGAACTCTCAACCTAGCGGTTAACAGCCGCTTGCTCTGCCGATTGAGCTACCCCGGAAAAGCGGGAGTCACGCCGACCGGTGACCTCGCGAGCGGAGATGGTAGCGGCTTGCACCCTTGGTTCTTGGCGAGCTCTGCCCGCGGTCTCGATGGCCGAGCCCCCAAGTGAGGAGGTGCGGGCATGCGGCTGCGGCCGAGCCTGCGGCTGGCGGACCGAGCCCGCGGCGAAGTAGAAGAGGTGCATGCGCTTCAAGCTTGGCTTCGTCATCGGATGTGCAGCGGGAGCCTGGGCCGCGGGCAAGGCGGTGAAGCTGCAAAGGACCGCCGTGCCCTCGGCTTCGAAGCCGCGGGGTAACGGCTCCGCCGACATCACCGCCGAGAAGGTGCGCGCTATCGGCGACCTCGCTCGGGAGCGGTTCGGCACCTTTCTCGACAGCCCCGCGGGCAACGCTGCCATGAAGCGCTTCACCGACCTCGTCGGCGAGTCGCTTACGGGCATCGTCACGTCTCGACCGGTCTCTACAACCGCTCGCTCTCGCTGAGCACCAGCTTCGGTCCGACGCTTCGAGTCGGACCCCATAGCGCCGCGCGACCAGCGCCACCATCCCGACCAGCACCACCTCAAGCGGGCGAGCCGCCATCGTCATGCAGGCCGATCTCGGGGTCGAGGCGATGCTGAGCCTTCTCAGCCGGCTGATGAGCGAGCGCCACCGCAGGCATGCGTTCTCGCTCATCGGCGGCGCCATCGGCTGCATCATCGTGGGTGGCGTCGTTTTTGCCGCCGTCGACGGCGTGAGGGTGACCACCGGGCTCTACTGGGCCGTGACGACGGCCACGACGGTCGGCTACGGCGACGTCACCCCGCAGAACGGGCCGAGCAGGCTTGTCGCCGTCCTCGTGATGGTGACGACGATCCCGATGCTGGCGGGGGCCTTCGCGCTGCTGACGGGCGCCTTCACGATCTCGAAGCTGAGCCAGTTGCTTTCTACGAGGGGAGCTCGCATGGTGCCAGACAATTTCAGGCTGGTGGTCGGGATGCACCCATCGACCCCGGCCCTTTTAGAGGAGCTTTCGAGGGTGAAGGAAGCGGTCGTCCTCGTGGCAGACGTCGATCCGGTCACGCTGCCCGCCTCGGTGAGGCACGTCCGGGGAGCTCCGACGGATGCCCACAGCCTCACCGCCGCCGAACCCGAGCGCGCCGGCTCGGCGCTCGTCGCGTGCGCCGACGATGGCGACACGTTGGTGAGTGTGGTGATGCTCCGCGAGCTGGCGCCGCGCCTTCCGATCGCGGCGTTGGCGGGGAGCGGCCCCGTCGTCAACGCCCTTCGGGATCTTGGTGTGGACCAGGTGGTCTCCGGCGAGCGTCTCGTGTCCCATCTGCTGGCGAAGAGCCTCGAGGCGCCGCACGCGGGCGACTTGTTGCTCAGCCTCCTCGACTCGGAACGGCACAGGATCGTGGAGGAGCCCGTCGGGGCTGCGCACGCCGGCATGACCCTGAGCTCAATGCGGGGGCAGCGCCAAGAGCTCCTCCTTGGTGCAGTCACGACCGGCCGCGTGACGCTTGGCATCGGCGAGGATCCAGTCCTGCAGGCCACTGACACGCTGCTCTTCGGCGTCTCCGAAGGGGCCTCGGCGCGCAGCGGGCGCAGCGGCGCGCCGAGGCGGAGCGGCGCGCAGGAAAGGGGCGAGCGCGCCGCTCAGTCCCCCTCGACGTAGTCGCGCAGAGGTCGGGACACCATCGGGTGGCGCAGCTTGGCAAGGGTCTTCATCTCGATCTGGCGGATGCGCTCCCGCGTGACGCCGAAGATCTGGCCCACCT
>JBOGHY010000152.1:0-8768 GCA_050742375.1 Acidimicrobiales bacterium
GCGTAATAGAGCACAACCTCGACGTCATAAAGTCGGCCGACTGGATCGTCGACCTCGGCCCCGAGGGCGGCGACGGCGGCGGCACCGTCGTCGCCGAGGGCACGCCCGAGAAGGTTGCCAAGACCGAAGAGAGCTATACCGGCCGCTTCCTCGCCCCGCTGCTCGGGGGGCGCTGAGCCACTGCTCACCCGGTGCCGCCCGCGGCGTTGCTCCTGTCCTGAGACCGGGAGGCCACTGAAGAAGGGCAACACCGCGGCCCACGATGCTCCCGGCAGCTCTGGCCCTCCTCAGGTGATCTCGAGCATCTTTTCGAGGGCGATGCGGGCGCCTGCGGCAGTGACGGGATCGACTGTGATGCGGTTGCGAACCTCTCCCGCGGCGAGCCCCTCGAGGACCCAGGCGAGATGAGGCAGGTCGATTCGCGACATCGTCGAGCACGGGCAGACCACCGGGTCGAGCGACACGACACGCCGGTCGGAGGCGTGGCGCCGGGCGAGACGGTCGACCAGGTGGATCTCGGTGCCGACGGCGACGACCGAGCCGGGAGGAGCTGCCGCCACGGCCGAGATGATGTAGTCGGTCGAACCAACCTGGTCGGCGGCCTCGACGACGTCGTGGGAGCACTCGGGATGGACGATGACGATGCCATCGGGGTGCTCGGTCCGGAAGGCGTCGACATGGGAGGTCGAAAAGCGCTGGTGGACCGAGCAGTGGCCCTTCCAAAGGAGGAAGGTCGACTCCTTCACGGCCGCCTCACTGAGCCCGCCGAGTGGCCGGCGGGGATCGATCACGGCCATGTCTGTGGCTCCAAAGCCCAGCTGGAAGCCGGTATTGCGCCCGAGGTGCTGATCGGGGAAGAAGAGCACCTTGTCACCGCCACCGCCGGCTGTACCGCGGTGCCCGAGGGGCCGCGGCGGGACAAGGCCGTCCCTCGGCCCGAGGGCCCATGTGAGGATCGCCCGGGCGTTCGAGGACGTGCACACGGCCCCCCCGTGCCGCCCGACGAAGGCCTTCAGCGCGGCGGAGGAGTTCATGTAGGTGACAGGCACGACGCGCTCGACGTCGGTGACCCTGCCCAGCTCGTCCCAGATCTGTTCGACCTCGTCGAGATCGGCCATGTCCGCCATGGAGCAGCCGGCGTTCAGGTCCGGCAGCACCACGGCCTGGTGGTCTCCCGTAAGGACGTCGGCCGACTCCGCCATGAAGTGCACGCCGCAGAACACGACGTAGCGGGCCAGGCGCTGGGAGGCGGCGAAGCGCGAGAGCCCGAAGGAGTCGCCCGTCGCGTCCGCAAGCGCGATCACGTCGTCTCGCTGGTAGTGGTGCCCGAGGATGACCACCTGGTCGCCGAGCCCGTCCTTGGCGGCACGGGCACGCGCCGCCAGCTCCTCGGCGGTCGTGCGCGTATAGATCTCGGGAAGCCGAGTTTGCAGGCGGATCATGACGACCCCCGTGTCGGACGCTCGCCTACGGCCGGCGGGGACAGCCTGGTCGCCCATCCGCGGGTGTGTCGGCCACGAGCGTGATATGTCCGCCGGGGTGCCAGGCCGGCGTAGCTTCGATGGTAGTGCTCGAACGACCCGTAGCCATCCCGGACGCACCCGGCTCCTACCAATTCAAGGACGCCGACGGGCGCGTCATCTACGTGGGCAAGGCGCGGTCGCTCCGGAGCCGGCTGGCGAACTACTTCCAGGACCCCCGCAGTCTGCATCCCCGCACGGCCCAGATGATGGAACGGGCAACCTCGGTCGAGTGGATCGTCGTCAAGGGCGACGCCGAGGCGATCATGCTCGAGTACAACCTCATAAAGGCCCACCGGCCCCGCTTCAACATCCGCCTCGTCGACGACAAGAGCTACCCCTACCTCGCCGTCACCGTCGGCGACGTCTGGCCCCGGGCGACGGTGATGCGCGGCTCGAGGCGCCGGGACACGAGGTACTTCGGGCCGTACGCGCACGCCTACGCCATTCGCGAGACCCTCGACTTGTTGCTCCGTTCCTTCCCCATCCGGACCTGCACCGACCAGAAGATGCGGCGCCACGAGCTTCTCGGCAGACCCTGTCTGCTGCACCACATCGAGCGCTGCGCGGCGCCGTGCGTGAAGGCGATCGACCACGACGCCTACGACGAGCTTGTCGCCGAGCTCATGGCCTTCCTCGAAGGCGACACGAAGCCGGTCGTCTCGCGGCTCGAAGACGAGATGAAGGCCGCCTCGAACGACCTCAACTTCGAGCTGGCGGCGCGCCTGCGTGACCGCCTCGCCTCAGTCCGCCTGGCGATCGAGCGCCAGCAGATGGTCACCGACGCTCCCGAGGACCTGGACGCCGTCGCCCTCGCCGAGGACGAGCTCGTCGCCGCCGTCCAGGTCCTTCACGTGCGCAAGGGGCGAGTCGTGGGCCGCCACGGCTTCGTGGTCGAAAAGGTCGAGCCCCTCTCGACCCCGCAGCTGCTCGGGCACGTGCTCGAGCAGCACTATGGCTCGAGCCCGCTCGGGGTGCCCCGCGAGGTGCTCCTTCCCGAGGAGGTCGAGGGTGCCGCCGCCTATGAGGAGTGGCTCGGGTCGCTTCGCCACAAGAAGGTGAGCCTGCGGGTGCCCCGCCGCGGGCGAAAGCGCGAGCTCCTCGAGACTGCCCGCAGCAACGCCGCCGAGCAGCTGGTCCGCCACCGCTTGAAGCGTTCCTCCGATCTGACGAGCCGGGCCGTCGCCCTCGAGGAGCTGCGCCGGGCGCTCGACCTGGCCGAGGCACCCCTGCGGATCGAGTGCTACGACATGAGCCACCTGCAAGGGACCAGCTACGTGGGCTCCATGGTCGTCTTCGAGGACGGGCTCCCCAAGCGCAGCGACTACCGGCGATTCAAGGTGAGCGCCGTGCAGGGAAACGACGACTACGGGGCGATGAGAGAGGTGCTCACCCGGCGCCTGCGCCACCTCCTCGAGCCGGCAGAGGGCGTCGACCACGGCGGGAACGAGGACCACGGACGCCGCCGTGCCGAACCCGATCAGCTGGCTACTCTCGGGCGCAGGCGCCGCCCGACCCGCTTCGCCTACCCGCCCCAGCTCCTCCTGCTCGACGGCGGCAAGGGACAGCTGGGGGTCGGAGAGAGGGTGCTCGACGAGCTCGGGCTCGGCGACAGGGTCGCCGTGGCGGCCCTCGCCAAGCGCCTCGAGGAGGTCTACGTGCGAGGTCGCCCGGAGCCGGTACGGATCGCCCGGGACTCAGAGGCGATCTACCTGCTCCAGCAGGCCCGTGACGAGGCACACCGCTTCGCCGTCACCTTTCACCGCAGTCTTCGCGGGGCACGGATGACAAGGGGAGCTCTCGAAGGCATCCCGGGCCTCGGGCCGGCTCGCCAGAAGCGCCTCGCCGCCGAGCTCGGGGGCGTGAAGGCGGTGCGGGCCGCCTCCGCCGAGGATCTGAGGGCGCTCAGCTGGCTGCCGGCGACCGTGGCCGATGCCGTCTACGAGCACCTGCACCGACGCCGCGCCGAGGCGGCGGGCTGAGCTGAGTGACTAAACCGCTCCCTACCTGGGACGAGCTGGCACCATGGTGGAGGGCGACGTTCGCCGGCGGAGCCGACCTCGAGTACGAGCGCCAGATCCTTCCCCTCTGCGCCGGGCAGCTGCGGGGATGCCGCCGCATCCTCGACCTCGGCACCGGGGAGGGCCAGCTCGCCCGCCTGCTCGCCTCGAACGGCGGCGAGGCCTGCGTGGTCGTCGGAGTCGATACGTCCCCGGCGCAGCTCGAGGGCGCAGCCGAGCAGGGGGGCTCGCCGCGCTACGTGCGGGCCGCCGGGGAGGCGTTGCCGTTTGAGGGAGGGGCTTTCGAAGGGGTTGTCTGCTGTCTCGTGGTCGAGCACGTCGACGACGCCGACCTGGTCTTGTCCGAGGCTGCCCGCGTGCTCGCCCCGGGGGGGCGCTTTGTGCTCGTCGTGAACCATCCCGCCGTCCAGGGACCCGGCAGCGGCCTCGTCGACGACGCCGTCACCGACGAGCGGTACTGGCGGGTGGGCCCCTACCTGAAGGAAGTCTCCGTCGTCGAAGAGGTGGATCCGGGCGTGAGGGTGCGCTTTCGCCACCGCCCCCTCTCGCGCTACGTCAACCCTCTCTGCGAGCAAGGGCTCGTGCTCACCCGGATCGAGGAGCCGGCGCCCCCTTTGGAGTTCCTCGCCGGCTCGGTCGACCTCGACCTCGAGGCCTCCATGCCCCGGTTGTGCCTGCTCCGCTTCGAGCGGCGCTGAGCGTCCGCCGGCGGCCGTCCTCACCTCGGACGACCGTCCTCGCCTGGGGGGATGGAAGACTGAGCCGGTGGCCGAGTACCTCTTCCTAGTCGGCATGTCGGGAGCCGGGCGCTCCTCGGCGGCCGCCGCCCTCGAGGACCGCGGCTGGTTCGTGATCGACAACCTGCCGCCGGCGCTGCTCGCCAAGGTGGCGGAGCTGGCGGCCCAGCCGACGGGAGAGTACCAGCGGCTCTGCCTCGTCGCCGGCCGTGGCGGCTACGAGGGAGTCGCCGAGCTGCCGGACGCCATCGAGTCGCTGCGGGCGTCTGGGGCCCGGGTGCGGGTGCTCTTCTTGGACGCCCCCGACGACGTGCTCGTGCGCCGCTACGAGGGGAGCCGTCGGCGCCACCCTCTCGAGTCCGACGGCGGCGTCCTCGATGCGATCGAGAAGGAACGTGAGCTCCTGTCGGGCCTCGGCACCGATGCCGACGTGGTCATCGACACGGGCGAGCTCAACGTGCACGAGCTTGCCGAGCGCATCGTCGAGGTCGTCGACAGGGGCGGGAGCGACGGGCTCGAGACCGCCGTCGTCTCGTTCGGATTCAAGCACGGGCTCCCTCTCGACGCCGACCTCGTCCTTGACTGCCGCTTCCTGCCGAACCCGCACTGGGTCGGTGCGCTCCGGCCGCTCACGGGCCTTGACGAGGCGGTCCGCGACTACGTGATGTCGAGCCGGCAGACGGCGGCCTTCCTCGAACGCGTCGACGGACTGCTCGAGATGGTCGTGCCCGCATCGGCACGCGAGGGCCGCGCCTACCTCTCGGTGGCGATCGGCTGCACCGGCGGGCGGCATCGCTCCGTCGTGCTCGCCGAGGAGATCGCCGCCACGCTTCGCCGCCTCGGCTTCGTCCCGACGGTGCACCATCGCGACATCGGACGCTGACGCCTCGCCGGCCGGAGACGACCTTGCGAGCCGCTAGGACCTTTGGGAGCATGACGGTCGCCAAGCGTGCCAGGCCGCTCGAGCGCGCCGCGAGGGGGCGAGGAGGATAGGCCAATGCCCGTGAGGGTCGGTATCAACGGGTTCGGTCGGATCGGACGGAACTTCCTGCGGGCGCTCCTCGAGCGCCAGCCGGGGTCGGCCGGCGGGAGTGCCGGCGGCGTCGACGTTGAGGTCGTGGCCGCAAACGACCTCGTCTCGCTCGAGGCGAGCGCTCATCTCTTGAAGTACGACTCGACACGCGGTCGCCTCTCTCGGGCCGTCGAGCTACGCGATGGCGTCCTTCATGTCGGCCCGCACCGAGTGATGATGCTGTCCGAGGCGGATCCGAAGTCGCTCGGTTGGGGCGACCTCGGCGTCGACGTCGTCATCGAGTCGACCGGTAGGATGAGGGACCGGGCGGCGGCGAGCTCGCACCTCGAGGCGGGCGCCCGGCGCGTCATCGTCTCGGCACCTGCGAAGGACATGGACGCCACCTTCGTCGTCGGGGTGAACGATTCCGACTTCGACCCCGAACGCCATCACATCGTCTCTAACGGGTCGTGCACGACGAACTGCCTCGTCCCGATGGTGAAGGTGCTCGACGACGCCTTCGGGGTCGCCCAGGGGCTCATGACGACGGTGCACGCCTACACCAATGACCAGGAGCTCTTGGATCTCGGAAGGGACGACCTGCGGCGGGCGCGGGCAGCCGCGGTGAACATCGTTCCGGCGAGCACCGGCGCCGCCCGGACGACGAGCCTCGTGCTCTCGACGATGGAGGGACGCCTCGACGGGCACGCCTTGCGGGTTCCAGTCGCCGACGGCTCGGTCACAGATCTCACAGCGGTCCTCGATGCCGCCGTCGGTGTCGAGGAGGTGAACACGGCCTTCGAACGAGCGTCGGCGTCGGGCCCCCTGAGCGGAGTCCTCGACTACACGAACGAGCCGATCGTCTCGAGCGACATCCTCGGGTCGCCGGCCTCCTGCACCTTTGATGCCCGTCTAACCCTGGCGATACCCCTCGACGGCGACACCAGCCTCGTGAAGATCATGGGCTGGTACGACAACGAGTGGGGCTACTCGCACCGCCTCGTGGACCTGGCGCTGCTGCTCGGTAGCCAATGAGGGGTAGGTGAGCGATCCCGGGTCCGGGGCGCCCGAGCTGCAACCGGAACGCCCGGGGGCGGGACTGCCCGTACTGGAGGACCTTGCCTCCGGCGGGCTCGAGGGGCGCCGACTGCTCGTGCGAGTCGACATGAACGTCCCGATCACCGTCGAGAAGCGCGGAGAGCGAACAGTGGCGGACGACTACCGGATCCGGGCGGCGTTGCCGACCCTCAGATGGCTGACCGAGCGAGGCGCACTCGTGACGGCGTGCACGCACCTTGGGCGCCCGCCGGACGGTCCGGATCCTCGTTTCGACGTCTCACCTGTACGAGCGCGCCTCGAGGAGCTGCTGCCCGGCGTCAAGCTCCTCGAGAACCTGCGCTTCTCGGCCGGCGAGGCGGAGAACGACGAGGCTTTCGTAGGGCAGCTCGCCGACGGGAATGATCTCTATGTGAACGACGCCTTCGGTGCCTGCCATCGTCGGCACGCCTCCATCGTCGGCGTCCCGGCCGTGCTGCCGTCGGCGGCGGGACGGCTCGTCGAAAGAGAGGTGGTCGAGCTCTCCGGCATTCTCCGCTCTCCCGCCTACCCTTTCGTCGTCGTCGTCGGCGGCGCCAAGGTGGCAGACAAGCTGGGCCTCATCTCGGCTCTCGCAGAGCGGGCAGACCGGCTCATCATCGGCGGTGGGATGGCGTTCAGCTTCACCGAGGCGCTCGGCTTCTCTGCCGGGGACTCGCTCGTCGACCGGGGACGGCTGGCGGAATGCCGCCGGATCCTGGCCGAGCACGCCAATGTGACGGTTCCGAGCGACTTCGTGATCGAGGCGTCCGGCGACGTGCGGACCTCCGGCCAGGAGATCCCGGTGGGATGGAGGGGCGCCGACATCGGCCCGGCGACGGGGGAGGAGTACTGCGAGCTCATCGCCGGTGCGGGGAGCGTGCTGTGGAACGGGCCCATGGGCATCTTCGAGGATCCGCGTTTCGCCTCGGGCACTCGCGCCGTCGCCCTTGCCGTCGCCGCCTGCAGGGGCCGCACCGTGGTCGGCGGGGGCGACAGCGCCGCCGCCGTCAACGCGCTCGGCATCGCCGGCCAGATCGACCATGTCTCGACCGGAGGAGGTGCCACGCTCGGCCTGCTCGAGCACGGAGACCTGCCTGGCTTGGCCGCCTTGCGCGAGAGCGGGCGGCACTTTCTCGGAAAGGGCGCAGTCGGGTGAGCACTGTCACAGCCGCCGTCCATGGGCGCGTCGGGCGCGAGATGCTCGTGAGCGGGAACTGGAAGATGAACCACCAGCACTACGAGGCGATCCACTTCGTGCAGAAGCTGGCGGCGATCGTGCGGGCCCGACCCTTTCCTTTGGGGCGGGCGGCGTCACTTCACCCGAGCTTCACCTCGCTGCGTTCGGTCCAGGCGGCCGTCGAGTCGGACGGCGTGCCTGTCGCCCTCGGTGCCCAGGACTGCCACCAGGCACCCGCGGGAGCATTCACCGGGGAGGTGAGCGCAGAGATGCTCGCCAAGCTGAACGTCGCCTACGTCATCGTCGGCCACTCCGAGCGCCGCAGCCAGTTCGGCGAGACCGACGAGATCGTCCGGGCGAAGGTCGACGCCGTCGTGTCGCACGCGATGACGCCGATCCTCTGCGTCGGCGAGAGCCTGGACGAGCGTGAGTCCGGGGGCGCCTTCGAGAAGGTGACCGGGCAGCTCGCGGCGGCGATGTCCGGGCGCGCCGCCGAGGCGGCGGCGGGGATGGTCGTGGCCTACGAGCCCATCTGGGCGATCGGGACCGGGCGCAATGCCGGACCGGCCGAGGCGGAGGAGATGGCCTCGCACGTCCGCTCGGAGATCCGTCGCCTATGCGGCAGCACAGCCGGGGAGGGCGTGCGGATCCAGTACGGGGGCTCGGTGACACCCGACAACGCCGCCGAGCTGCTCGCCTGTGCGAATGTCGACGGCTTCCTGGTCGGCGGCGCCAGCCTCGAGGCGGACAGCTTCGCCGAGATCGTCCGCGCCGGCGCGTGACGGGCACCAAGGCTGCCGTGGACGCCGTCCCGGCGCGCCAGGCTTCACGCCGCCATTTGCGGGTGGGCAGGGTCGGGGCCGAGGAGCCTTAGCCCGCGCCGGCTCACCGGTGACCGTCGCTGTCGGTACCGGGCCGGACGCCTTGCCCGCGCCGATCTCCGCCGACGACCGGTGGTACCCTCGAGGGCGCCCCCATTGCGGTCCCTGCGGTATCGCTCACGATCACGCGCTCGAGGAGGAGCGACCTTGCTGACCGACGTCCTCGTCGTCATCGACGCCATCGTGGCTCTCGGCCTGGTCGTGCTGATCCTCCTGCACAGCGGTCGCGGCGGGGGGCTGTCGGACATGTTCGGCGCCTCGGGCGGGGCGTCTGCCGCCGGCTCGACGGTCGCCGAGCGGAACCTCGACCGCATAACGGTCGCCTTCGTCCTCATCTTCACCT
>JBOGHY010000153.1:0-3143 GCA_050742375.1 Acidimicrobiales bacterium
AGACGTGGTCGAGCCTTGTCGAAGCCGGATTCTCTCTCGGCGACCGCCTGCTGTACCGCCGCACCCCGATGATGCACGGGGACGACGTGGCCGAGCTCCAGCGGCGCCTCAGCACCCTCGGCTTCGACTCTGGTGGCGTCGATGGGATCTTCGGCGACGCCACCGCCGTTGCACTGGCGGACTTCCAGCGCAACAGCGGCCTTGCAAGCGACGGTATCTTCGGCTCGCGGAGCCTCGCCGAGATGGGCCGACTCGCGCTCCGGCCGGCAGGCGACGATCTGGTGAGCAACCTGCGCGACCGGGTGCGAGCGGCCTCGGCGCCAACCGGTCTCGCCGGTCGCAAAATCGCCGTCGGCGAGCAGGGGGGGTTCTCGGTGGGCGTGCGGGCGACGTGCAGGAGGCTGTCCGTCGCCGGAGCCTTTCCGTTGCCACTCCACCATCCCGACGAGTCCCGCCAGGCGGCGGAGGCCAACATCGCCAAAGTGGACTGCTACATCGGGATCCGGTTGGAGCCCGAGCACTCCTCGGTCATCACAAGCTACTACCGGGGCTATCGCTACGAATCTGAGACGAGCCGCACCTTGGCCGATCTGCTGCACGAAGAGCTGGTCCAGGCGCTCCAGCTCGGCCGTGGCGGCTCGACCGGCATGGCTCTGCCGATCCTGCGCGAAACGCAGATGCCAGCCGTCTTGATCGAGCTGGGAGCACCGCAGTCGGTAGCCGCCAGCACACCCAGAATGGCCTCTTCGATTGTCCGATCCCTCGGGCAGTGGATGAGACTGGCTTGGGACCGAGGTTGATAGATGGTCCACAACCTCGTGCACAGGTTGTGGATCACCATACATCGACGGTGAAGCTCGACGGTCAAGGTCGAGTCCCACCCATAACCTGCAGCGGCCCTGCGTACCATGCCTTTGAGAAAGCCGCGAGAGCTGATGCCAGAGCCCCGAAGTAGCCCTAGTCCACGCGATCGGCTTGGCCCTCTTGAGGTCACGGCGCTCAGCTCTCCCTCGAGTCTCCAATGATGACCCGGTAGATCCTCTCAAGATCGTCGAGCGTGGCAAAGTCGATCACCACTCGTCCCCTCTTGGCTCCCATCTCGACGCTGACCCGAGTGTTGAGATGGTCACCCAACAGCTCTTCCAGATCGAGCACGCCAGGCGGGCGAAGTCGCGGCCCCAAGGTCCGGTCGTTCTCGGTACGCCGGGCGGAGGGGGGGGCATTGCTTCGGTCCGGATCGTCGATGCCTCCGAGAGAAGGCTCAGGAGCGTGTTCGTCCTCGGGTCGCGTGGGGACCCGCACAAGCGTCTCCAGAGCTCGCACCGAGAGGCCCTCCTCGATCGCCTCTCGGGCTAGGTCTTCTTGAGCCGAGCGGTCGGGTGTGGCCAAAAGTGCCCGGGCGTGGCCTGCACTCAGGCGGCCATCACGGACATGACGCTGAACGGCCGGAGGCAGCTGGAACAGGCGCAGGGAATTTGTGACGGAGGCCCGGCTTCTTCCGACCTTCTGGGCGACCTCCTCGTGGGTGAGTCCGAAGTCCTCGATGAGCTGCTGGTAGGCGCCGGCCTCGTCGAGCGCGTTCAGATCCTCGCGATGCAGGTTCTCGACAAGGGCCCGCTCGAGACTGGCCGCGTCGTCGACGTCGTGGATAAGGGCCGGAATCGTCGCCATGCCGGCGCGGTGGGCGGCCCGCAGCCGCCGTTCCCCGGCTATCAACTCGAAGGAGTCATCGCCCGCCTCCCGTACGAGCACAGGCTGGAGGATTCCGACCGCCTTGATCGAGTCGACCAGGGTGGCGAGGGCCTCCTCGTCGAAGTGACGACGCGGCTGGTGGCGGTTGGGGCGGATCTGAGACAGAGGGAGCGCTTTTAACTTCGAGTCGCCCACGTCAGGCGATCCGGGCGGGATGAGGGCACCGAGCCCACGACCTAGACCACTACGACGGGTCACTGGTCACCTCCTTTGCCAGCTCTCGATAGGCGATGGCCCCACGCGAGGTGGGATCGTGCACTGTGATGGGCTCACCGAAGGACGGGGCTTCGGAGATGCGCACACTGCGGGGGATCACATTTCTGCACACGATCGCCCCGAAGTGGGCCCGGACCTCGGCGACCACGGAATCGGAAAGCTTGGTCCTGGCGTCGTACATGGTGAGCACGATCGTCGAGACGCGCAGCGTCGGGTTGAGAGCCGATCGCACGAGCTCGACGTTTTTCGTGAGCTGGGAGACGCCCTCGAGGGCGTAAAACTCACACTGGATCGGCACGAGAACCTCCGACGCGGCGGTAAGGGCGTTCAGTGTGATGAGGCCGAGGGAGGGTGGGCAGTCGATGAAGATGTAGGCGAACTCCTCTCGGACCGCCTCGATGGCTCGGCGGAGGCGGTGCTCTCGACTTAACGCCGGCACGAGCTCGATCTCGGCGCCGGCGAGGTCGAGCGTCGAGGGGGCAATAAAGAGGCTCTTGATGCTGGTCGGCTCGATGCAATCGTCGATCGGCACGCCGTGCAGCAGCACGTCGTACATCGAATAGTCGAAGTTGCGCGGGTCGATGCCGAGGCCGGTGCTCGCGTTGCCTTGCGGGTCGAGATCGACGATCAGGACACGATGGCCGAGATCGGCGATGGCGGCGCTCAGATTGACGGCCGTCGTGGTCTTTCCCACGCCGCCTTTTTGATTTGCGACCGCGAGAACCCGCGCCGTCTGGCTCGTGCGCGGAGCCGGCGAGCCGGCGCTCTCTTCGGTGCGAGCGCTGTTGGCATCGGTGGGCTGATCCGTCCGTGCCTCGAGGTCGTCCATCGGTCGCGAGGGGGCACGCGGGGTGGCTCTGGTGGTGGCGTCGCTATTGGCCAGCTCGCCGGTCGCCGCTTTCGTGGGCGTCAGGTCGGGCGGTCGCCTACCTCTCAAATGTTTCACGGGAAACATCTCGCATGGCTCTGGGTGCTGCTCCGACGGGTCGCCCGGAGCATAGTTGGCCCCTTGCTGCGCCACGTGTTAGGCGGGCCCAACGTGGGCGCAGCCGGCAGGACGCGGTGCCCAGACCTCAAAAGAGGGGCCGCTTGGCTGGTATGCCGGTGCGCCTTGGATATCTCGGCTCGCATGCGCCGACCTTTCGAAGCAACTGGAATCTCGCAAAGGGGCCGGT
>JBOGHY010000154.1:0-4782 GCA_050742375.1 Acidimicrobiales bacterium
TCGGCATCTAGACCCTCGGACACTGCGGCGGAGATCATGGCCTCGGCGAGCGCAAAGACGTAGGCAGGACCGGATCCGCATGCGCCGGTCACAGCATCGAGGAGCTGCTCAGGTACCCGTGCCACGACCCCGAGGCTCGAAAGGACGGTCTCCGCCCAGGCGAAATCCTCCTTGTCCACCGATGCTCCCCCGGCAACCGCCGAAGCGCCGGCACCGATGACCGCCGGCATGTTCGGCATGCACCGCAGCACCGCCGTGCCAGGCCCGAGCCATCCTTCCAGCCGCTCGATGGTGACGCCGGCAACGATCGAGAGGAGGCGGCGGGGTGGTCCAAGTGGGCCGCTCGAGCCCGGAGGTGGGCCGCCGGCTGCGGCAACGGCCCGACAGGCTGCCTCGGCGTCGGCGGGCTTCACCGCGAGGATGGCGGCGTCGCTCGCCGGCACGCTCCCGCCGACCGTGATGCCGGGAAAGCGAGCCGAGAGATCCTCACGCGCCGATGCGGACCGCTCGACCACCGCCAGTTCCTCCGGTGAGATCCAACGCGAGCGGAGGAGCCCGCCGACGATGGCGGAACCCATGTGCCCGCCTCCGACGACGACGAGCCTCACGGCGCGCCGGTGTCGGGGCGGGTGCGGCTCAGCACTCGACGAGCTCTCGATCGACCAGCTCGCCGTACAGGGCGCGGAGGCGCTCGGCCGAGGTTCGCCAGGTGTAGCCGCGGGCCATCTCCGCCCCCGCCTCGCCGAGGCGCCGGCGCAGGCCGTGGTCGGAGACGATCGACTGCACCCTGCGGGCGAACCCGTCGACGTCGCCGGGCTCCACGAGGAAGCCGCTCTCTGCGTGCTGTACGAGTGTCGTCAGTCCCCCGACGGCGGCGGCCACAACCGGGATGCCGCAGGCGGCGGCCTCCAGTGCCACGAGCCCGAACGACTCCGAACGGGAGGGGACGATGCAGCAGTCCGCCGCCCGGTAGAACGTCGACAACAGCTCGTGCGGCTGGGGGGCATAGAAGCTCACGTGCCCCTCGAGATGTTCGCGCTCGACGACAGAATGAAGGCTGGCGAGCTCCGCCGCGCCTCTCGGCCCGCTCGGTCCGCCCACGATGGCGAGGTGGGCGTCGCGCAGGCCGCCGCTGCGAAGCGCCGCCAGGGTGCGCAACGCCACGTCTGCGCCCTTCAGCGGCTGGATGCGCCCGACGAAGAGCAGAAGCGGTCCGGACCAGGCGATCCCAAGGGCGCGCCGGGCCGCCGAGCGGTCGCCCGGCGAGAAAAAGGCACCGTCGACCCCGAGCGGCACCACCTCGATGCGACCTGCCTCGGCGCCATAGAGGTCGACAAGCTGTTCCGCCTCTACCGAACAGGAAGCGAGGAGGACGTCCGAGCATCCGACGATGACGGCCTCGGCCTCGGCGCGGCGCGTCCCCTCGAGCGCCTCCACCTCCTCGGGACTGGCCTCCGCCTTCACCCGGTCGAGGGTGTGGAAGGTCGAGACGAGGGGCACGTCAAGCCGGTGCTTGATCGAGTGGCCGGCCAGCCCCGACAGCCAGTAGTTCGCATGCACGATTCGGGCGCCGTCGTCCGGCCCGAGGCTTCCCGAGCCCGGAGACGGCTTTCGCGGGGTCGCCCCGCTCATGTGGGCGATCACCCCCTCGGTGAATTCCTCGACGTGGGCGTGCAAGAGCTCCTTCGGCAAGGGAGCCGGCTGACCGGCCTCGATGTAGTGCACCTCGAAACCGGGTTCGACGAAGACGGTGGCGGGACCGTCAAGGGACTCGCGACGGGTGTAGACGTCGCACGCCACCCCGGCGCGGGCCAGAGCGGTGGAGAGCTCGCGCACGTAGACGTTCATCCCCCCGCCGTCACCCGTGCCCGGCTGGGCGAGAGGTGAGGTGTGAAGCGACAGCACGGCAACCCGGCCCATGAGGGCTCAGCCTACTTAGAGAGCGCCCGCGACCTCCCGGGCGGCGCCCGGTGAGTGCCGTCGTTGCCCAGGGCCTCTTTCGCACGAGCGCCCTCGGGGGCGATGCCCTCGGAGGAGGGGGCGGTGCTCTCTACGGGGGCGTCGTCATAGGACTCGGAGCCGACGTGCTCGGCCCGGAAGGACAGGTAGATGCGCACGAGTGCCTGGCGCTGCGACTCGTCGAGAGACCGGTCGGAGAGGATCTGGGAGACGAGGTCGACGCGGTCCCGATCGGCGTCGAGTATCCCCGCCCGCACGTAGAGAGTCTCGGCCGAGATGCGAAGCGCCCGGGCGATCTGCTGGAGGATCTCTGCCGACGGCTTTCGCAGCCCGCGCTCGATCTGGCTCAGGTAGGGGTTGGAGATACCGGCGATGTCGGACAGGCGCCGGAGCGACAGGCTCGCCATCTCGCGCTGCTGGCGGATGAACTCGCCGAGATCCGCCCAACGATCGGGGATATCCCTCATCGGCGCGCGGTGCCCTCTGCCGCGTGGTCAGGTGAGGAGGCTGTCGACGTCGGCCGCACCGCTCTTGTACCGCTGCACGATCGCAGCCTGCAACTCGTCGATGCGCTCGTGGAGGTGGTGGCGGGTCGAGGAGATGGACGCCTCTGCGCCACTGAGCTGCTCGGCCACCTCGACGAGCTCCTGGTCGCTGAACGCAGCGAGGTTGGCTCCCGGCAGGTTCCCGCCGGGCAGCGCGTTCGACACGAGCTCCGAGCTGAGCGCCGTGGCGATCAGCTCCTCGAGCTCGGCGGCCCACTGCTCGCTCCACGCCTCGGTGATGCCGGGGAGCGCGATGAGCGACAGGTGCCCAGCCGAAGTGGCCGTCCTACGGTCTTCGCTACCTCGGCTCGAGGCGCTCAGGATGGCAGGGAGATCCTCGACGAGCCGGCCGAGGTCCCCGCGGCTACCCGAGGCCCGCAGGTTCATCTCGGCCCTCACGAGGTCGTGCTCACCCTGCAGCACCCTGCGCAGGTACGAGAGGACGACCTCGGTGCGCAGGCACTCGTCACGCCGCGTCCGCAGCTCGGCCACGGGCGCGTCGGCGAGCCCCTCGACGTATTCCGGGGCGACAAGGCGATCCACATCGGCTTTGCGCAAGCTCATGAGTCCCGGTCCACGTCCGTCAACGCAGTGCCATCCGAGGGGGCGCCTCCACGACGCCGGGCACCGCGACCACGCTAGCCGCGAAACCCCCGCCGGGACCCGGGAGCCGGCCCGTGCCCAGGTGGGGGTGCCAGGCCGCTCATGAGGGCCTATCGACCGGTCCGGGCCCGGGTTGGACCCGATCTTTCCCGCGCTCGCCGGGGAGCGGGCCAGTACCGCCGCACGACCCGCCCCACGACGAGGTCGGACCGGACGGGACCGAAGTGCCGGCTGTCGGTGCTCTCTGACTCGTTGTCGCCCTCCACCCGGAACCCGTGCGCCTCGATCCCGGCGACGCGCTTCACGATGACGCGGTTCTCCTCACGAGGATCGCGCAGGGCGACCACGTCGCCGACGACGATGCGCGCCCGCCGGTCGACGAGCACACGATCTCCCGGGGCAAGGTTGGGAAGCATCGAACGCCCCGAAATCTGCAACCTCACGTACCGCCGGGCAAACCAGGCCGCCGCCGACGACAAGAGCGCCCCGGCTGCGCCCGCCACCAGGACGACCGGACGGCGCGCGCCCGCTGCGCCGGCCGGAGTGCCAGGACCTCGGGGATAAGGTGACCCCGCCGTGCCCGCAGACCTGTCTCGCCCAAGGAGGGATGCCATGCAATTCACCTCGCGTCTGCTCACCATTGTCGACCGTTTCTCGCCGCCGCGCACCGCCTCTGCGCACTGCGACCTTCCCTGTGGGGTGTACAACCCGGCCCAGGCTCAGATCGAGGCGGAGTCGGTGAAGGCCTGCATGGAGAAGTTCAACGCCTCCGACGACGACGTCTTCAAGGAACGGGCGGTCTTCATCAAAGAAGAGCGCGCCGAGCTCGTCAAGCACCACCTGTGGGTCCTTTGGACGGACTACTTCAAGCCTGACCACCTCGACAAGCATCCTGAGCTGCACGAGCTCTTCTGGAAGGCGACCAAGGCTGCCGGCGAGTCGAAGAAGACGAACGACACCGGCACGGCCGACCGCCTTCTCGAGCACATCGGCGAGATCGACCGGATCTTCTGGGAGACGAAGAAGGGCTGATCCGGCCGGCAGGCCACTTGGCGGCGCGACTCCCGTTGCCCTGCCTGCCGTCAACCCCCTGAGACCGGCGGGAGCACGGCAACCTCGTCTGATCCCCCCACCGGATCGCCGGGCTCGGCCTCGTCGCCGTTCACCCAGATCGCGCTCGTCGCCAACACGTCGGCGAAGGGCGTCCCGAAGCGCTCCACGGCCGCCCGCAGCACCTCCTCGACGCTCGAGCCAGGGAGCTCGACCTCGCGGGCGCCGCCGGCGGCGTCGCGGGCCTGGGCGAAAAGACGCAGCCGGGTCATGGCGCCGGCGATGGCGCGCAGGAGGCGCAGAGCCGCCGCAGCGGCTCGGCGCGTAGCAACGCCTCGTCGATCGGGCCACCGCAGGACCGGCAGTGCAAGAGGGTGCCGTCGTCCATGCGCGAGAGGGCGGAGGAGACCTCGGCGAGGCCGCTCTCGATCCTGTCGAGTGCGGCGGCGGCGCTCCCGGGCGTTGACTCGGGCGCTTCATTCGGAGCGACCGGTGGGGAGAAGGGTGCCTCGTCAGACACGGGAGCGACGTTAGGCGAGGGCGGGCGCACTAGAACAATGGTGTGCCCATCGCCACGATCAACCCCGCGACCGGCGAGACCGTCTCGACTTTCGAGGCCTACGGC
>JBOGHY010000155.1:0-6421 GCA_050742375.1 Acidimicrobiales bacterium
CCTGCGCGGCCGTCCGGCCGCGGGCACCGATCGACTAAAGGAGGTGGTCGCGTGACCACGACGAGGACCCTCCCAGACGTGCTGTGCCGCGCCCGCGAGGTCGTCGAGCCGGCGGCCAGGGCGGCGATCGGAAGACTCAGCCCCGAGATCCGCCCCCTCGTCGAGTACCACCTCGGCTACAGAGACGAGCGCGGCCGCGCCTGCGACGGCTCCGCCGGCGGCAAGGGGGTGCGCCCGGCCCTGGCGCTGCTCTCGGCCGAGTCCGCCGGAGCCCCGGCGGCGACGGGCGTCCCCGGCGCCGTCGCCGTCGAGCTCGTCCACAACTTCTCGCTCCTTCACGACGACGTCATCGACTGCGACACCGAGCGCCGGCACCGCCCGACCGTCTGGTCGCTGCATGGGATCGGCCGGGCGATCATCGCCGGCGACGCCCTCCTCGCCCTTTCCCAGCGCCTGCTCCTCGAGACGCCCGGCGGCCGCGGCGCCGCCGCCGCCCTGACGCTCTCCGAGGCGACGGGGGCGATGATCGACGGGCAGGCGCTCGACATGGCCTTCGAGTCCTGCACCGCCGTAGACCTCGAGAGCTGCCTCGTCATGGAGCAGGCGAAGACGGGGGCTCTGCTCGGCTGCGCCTCTTCGATCGGGGCAGTGCTCGCCGGAGCGCCCCAACCGGTGCGGGCGGCGCTCGAAGACTTCGGCGTCCAGCTCGGCCTCGCCTTCCAGGCGGTCGACGACCTGCTCGGGATCTGGGGCGACCCCCGCTCGACGGGCAAGCCCGTCTACAGCGACCTGCGCCAGCACAAGAAGACCCTCCCAGTGGTGGTGGCCCTCGCCGCCGGTGACGGCGCCGCCTCAGAGCTCGGCGAGCTGCTCGCCCGAGAGCACCTCGACGAGGCCGGCGTCACCCGGGCGGCCGGGCTCGTGGAGACCTGTGGGGGCCGCGAGATCACCGCCGGCGAGGCGCGCAGGTGCCTCGCCGCCGCTCTCGCCGCCCTCGAGCGGGCGCCTCTCGCACACCGGGCCCGCGCCGAGCTCGCCGAGGTGGCCGACTTCGTCGTGGCGAGGGAGCACTGATGACCCAGTCCGCCGCCGGTGCCGCCCAGACCCTCGGGCGGGCCGTCGAGCACCTCCTCTCCCTCCAGCACCCCGACGGCTACTGGAAGGGCGAGCTCGAGACGAACGTCACCATGGACGCCGAGGACCTCCTCCTCCGCCAATTCCTCGGCATCCGGACCGAGACCGAGACGGCGGAGAGCGCCGCCTGGATCCGCTCCCAGCAGCGCTCCGACGGCAGCTGGGCCAACTTCTACGACGGCCCCGCCGACCTGTCCACGACCCTCGAGGCCTACGTCGCCCTCCGCCTGGCGGGAGACGACGCTGCCTCGCCCCACATGGCGAAAGCCGCCTCGTTCATCCGTGACGCCGGCGGACTGGAGCACGCCCGCGTCTTCACACGGCTGTGGATGGCGCTCTTCGGGCTGTGGCGGTGGGAGGACCTGCCGGCGCTCCCGCCCGAGGTCATCTTCCTGCCGAGGTGGTTCCCTCTAAACATCTACGACTTCGCCTGCTGGGCCCGCCAGACCGTCGTCGCCCTCACCGTCGTCGCCTCCTACCGCCCGGTCAGACCGCTCGGCTTTGCCATCGACGAGCTACGCAGCGGGCGGGCGCCCCGGAAGGTTGACTGGTTGACCACCGGAGGGGCTTTCGTGGTGCTGGACAGGGTGCTGCACCGATGGGAGTCACTCGCCAGGCGCCCGGTCGTGGCCTCGAGCGTCCGGGCGGTGGCCCTCTCGGCCGCCGAGGCGGGGATCGTGCGCCGCCAGGAGGCCGACGGCTCGTGGGGCGGCATCCAGCCGCCGTGGGTCTACTCCCTCATGGCGCTGTCGCTAAGGGGTTACGGGGTCGACCATCCCGTCATCCGCCGCGGCCTCGAGGGCCTCGAGGCCTTCACGATCCACGAGGACGGCAGCCGGCGCCTCGAGGCGTGCCAGTCGCCCGTGTGGGACACCGCCCTCGCCCTCGTAGGCCTCGCCGACGCCGGTCTGGACTGCTCGGACCCCCGCCTCGCGCGGGCGGCGCAGTGGATGCTCGGCGAGGAGGTGACCGCCCGCGGTGACTGGTCCGTGCGCCGCCCCGGCCTCGAGCCGGGTGGTTGGGCCTTCGAGCTCGAGAACGACAACTACCCAGACATCGACGACACCGCCGAGGTGATCCTGGCGCTACGCAAGTCCGGCGCCGCCGCCGGGGCGGAGGCCGCCGGCCTTTCTGGAGCCGGGGCCGCTTTGGAGCGGGGACGGGCCTGGGTTGCCGGCATGGTCTCCTCCGACGGCGGCTGGGGCGCCTTCGACGCCGACAACACCCGCGAGCTCGTGAAGGCCCTCCCCTTCTGCGACTTCGGAGCCGTCATCGACCCCCCCAGCGCCGATGTGACCGCGCATGTGATCGAGATGCTCGCCCGCGAGCCGGCAGCGGCCGCCCGTGCGCCGACCGAGGCCGAGCGGCGCCTCGTCGAGGGGGGCGTCTCATGGCTGACAGCCGCCCAGGAGCCGGACGGCTCCTGGTTCGGCCGCTGGGGGGCCAACTACGTCTACGGCATCGGGGCGGTCGTGCCGGCGCTCGTCGAGGCGGGGGTGCCCGCCGGCGACGCCCGCATCCGCCGGGCGGTCTTCTGGCTGGCGGCGCACCAGAACGAGGACGGCGGCTTCGGTGAGGACCTGCGCTCGTACCGTTCCGCCGACTTTTCCGGGAGGGGCGCCTCGACCGCCTCCCAGACCGCCTGGGCCCTCATGGCGCTCGTCGCCGCCGGAGAGGCGGGCGGCGAGGTGGCGGGCCGGGCGTCAGCCTTTCTCGTCGAGACCCAGCGCCCCGACGGCGGCTGGGACGAGCCCTTCTACACCGGGACCGGCTTCCCGGGGGACTTCTACATCAACTACCACCTCTACCGCCTCGTCTTCCCGGTGAGCGCCCTCGGGCGCTACGTGGCCGCCTTGGCCGGGACGCCGGGGAGCGCGCCCGCACCTGCACTCGCGCCCTCGCCCGTGCCCGGGGCGCCGGGGAGCGCCCAATGAGCCTCGATGGCGCCCGGGCGCCCTTCGTCGTCTGCTGCGCTCTCCCGCCGGAGGCGCTGGCAGCCCGGATCGGCCTGTGGCGCGCCGGGAGCCCCGGGCGCGTGGTCCTCGTGGGCATGGGCCCCCGCTCGGCCCGCAGGGCCGCCGCACGCCTCTCCTCGGTGGTGCCCGACGGCACACCGGTCGTCGTCGTCGGCGTCGGCGGCGCCCTCGTCGCGGGCTTCTCACCCGGCGATCTCGTCGTCGCCGGCGCGCTCGGGGCGGCCGGCGCACCGGCGGTGTCCGGCCCGGCGCTGTCCGGCTCGGACGCGCCCGCCGCCTCCGGCGAGCTCGGCGTGACCCGCCCGCCCGTCGCCCTCGACGCCCGCTCGTCGGCGCTTGCGGACCAGGTGGCGGCCGGTCTGTCTGCGAGGTTCCCCTCCACCCGGCTCGCCCCGATCGTCTCCGCCGGCCGCACCGCCAAGGGCGCAGAGCGCCTCCGCCTCGGCGAGGCATCGGGGGCCGTCATCTGCGACACCGAGTCCTGGTGGCTGTCGAGCCTCGCCGAGCGGCGGCCCTTCGCCGTCGTCAGAGCCGTCGTCGACAGTCCCGAGCGCGAGCTCTTGAGCCTCGCGACCCTCACCGGTGGGATCATTGCTCTGCGCCGCCTGGTGGCAGTGACGGAGACCCTCGCCTCACTGCTCGACGGCGCCGCCCGCCCCGACCCTGCCCGATCCGTCCCCGTCGCCCACTAGGAAGACCGAGAAAGAAGAAGCAGACCATGCCGATCCCACTCAGACAGAACCTCCGCATGGGCGCCTACCTCGCCCGCCAGCGCCTCGCAAAGCGCGACAAGTTCCCCCTCATCGTCGAGCTCGAGCCGCTCTTCGTGTGCAACCTCGCCTGCCCCGGCTGCGGGAAGATCCAGTACCCGACGGAGATCCTGCGGCGCCGGCTCACCGTCGAGGAGGCGGTCGGCGCCATAGAGGAGTGCGGCGCCCCGATGGTCTCGATCGCGGGCGGCGAGCCGCTCCTGCACCCCGACATCGACAAGATCACCTCGGAGCTGATCGCCCGCAAGCGGTATGTGTACCTCTGCACGAACGCCGTGCTCCTGAAGCGCAAGATGGACAAGTTCCACCCCTCCCGCTTCTTCTCCTTCGTCGTCCACCTGGACGGCTTGAAGGAGCGCCACGACGAGGCCGTCGATCGTGAGGGGGTATTCGACCAGGCCGTCGAGGCGATCCGGTCCGCCAAGAAGAGCGGCTTTCGTGTCACGACCAACTCGACGTTCTTCACTCACGACTCGCCGAAGACGGTGCGGGAGGTGCTCGACTTCCTGAACGACGACCTCAAGGTCGACGCCATGATGATCTCGCCCGCCTACGCCTACGAGAAGGCGCCCGACCAGGAGCACTTCCTCGGCGTGCGCCAGACTCACGAGCTCTTCTCGGCCGCCTTCGCCGATGGGCGGCGCAAGCGCTGGCGCCTCAACCACTCGCCTCTCTTCCTCGACTTCCTCGAGGGCAAGGTCGACTACGACTGCACCCCCTGGGGCATCCCGAGCTACTCGATCTTCGGCTGGCAGCGGCCCTGCTACCTCATGAGCGACGGGTACGCCGCCACCTACAAGGAGCTGCTCGAGACGACCGACTGGTCCCGCTACGGCAGGGGCCGCGACCCGCGCTGCGACAACTGCATGGCGCATTGCGGCTACGAGCCCTCGGCCGTCGTCGCCACGACGAAGTCTCTCCGCCAATCGATCCGGGCGGCCGTCGGGACTCACTGAGCCAGTTGGCGCTGCTCAGCTGCTCGCTGATGCCGGGCGTGACAGGCGTCGGCGAGCCGGTCGAGGGCGTCTGCGCCGTCGCCGCTGAACGAAGAGCCGTGCATCAACGCGAGCGTGGTGGCCTCAGCTCGGCCAGCCGTCGGATCGTGGTGCGGTGGCGGTGAGGCAGGTGGCCCCGAAGAGGTCCTCCGCCTCTTAATAGGGGCCATTCGACCCTCCACGAAGCGGCGTCCGCTGCCGGCCGGCGGCGGGCGTCTCGTATTACGCGACTTAAGCCACCGTCTACCACAAGATGTCAGCCTCAAAGTTGCTGAATGCCGGATCCTTGGTCACGAGTGGGATTCCTTCGAGCTTGCTCTGTGCTGCAAGCATCCGGTCAAACGGGTCCCGATGGTCCGTCTGGAAACCGCCGGCTGCTAGTGCATGCCGGTACGAGATCGGAAGGTGGGTGAAGCCGTTCGTCGCGACCATTTCGCCGTATCGGAGGGCGGCATCGGGTAGGTCGTTCAGCTTTCCCAGCCGCATTTTCGTGGCGATCTCCCAAGCGCTGGCGGCACTGGCATACACCTCGTTTGCTCCGTCTGCGATAGCCGACTTCGACGTCGCCGACAGTTGTTTGTCGTCGGTGAACCACCACAGGAGGACGTGAGTGTCGAGCAACAGTCGGCTCACCGTGCACCACCCTCCCAGCCGGCGAGCTCGTCGCCGGGCAGCGACTCGAAGAATTTCTCGCCGAGTGCTCCGGCGAGCCCGCCGGGCGATCGCGTGCCGGTGGGGGCGAGCGGGACAAGGCGCGCGTACGGTTTGCCGAACTTGCCGAGGATGATCTCCTCGCCCTCGTGCGCACGCTCGAGCAGGCGCGACAGATGGGTCTTCGCCTCGTGGACGTTGACGATCGACATCCTTGTCTCCTGACTAAGTCATCGGACTTAGTCTAATCGATGCATCCCGGCGGCCAGTCGATCCGGGCGGCCGCCGGGACTCACTGACAGGGCCTTGGACCGGTGCTCCGGCGGGGCGGCTGCGCGCACCCCTATGGCGCCGGGGCAGCTCGGGGAAAGGCTCCTGCGACCGCTCACGGGCCCGCCGAGGGGGCCCCAGCTGTGGCCACACCTTCACCGGGACCAACCGTTTGTTAGCAGGCGACCTGTTGAACGTCGATTGCCTACGCAGCACGCGCTCGAAGTCGATGCGCCGGTCAGCATCCCGGCCCAGGTCATATTGAAAGCGACGGATGCACCGATGATCCGATCGTCTCGTCGGCGAGTCGTACTCCCCCGTCCTGGATGGCGAGGAGGTGGGGATGAAGGGCGTGAAGAACCGCTGCCAGGACTGCGGCGCCTTGCCGGGGCCACCATCACGGCTGCGACATGGTGTCCACCGTGCTGGCGGCGGTCGTTCTCCTGCGGCTCTGTGTGGGCAGGAGAGGAACATCTCGACGAGGACTTGCGCGAGGAGCTGGAGAAGCGCTTCCTGCTCTCGTGAGACGCCGGCCCCTGGGCGCCGGAGATCTCAACCCACGTATCTCACCCGATCGTCGCCGACCTCCATGCGTGCCCGCCGGGCGAGTCCACGATCGGAGGTT